>CANQTB010000061.1 GCA_947626665.1 uncultured Eggerthellaceae bacterium | reverse complement strand
ATCGAATGCGCTGGCGATTAAAAATGGCATCGCGGTGGCGGCGCAGAATATTCGCATGCATGTGGTCGACGTGATATCCGAAACCATCCGCTCAGACACCACCGAGACGCAAGAGCAATCGAAAGGCCTTGTATGACAGAGCTGAGCGAAGAGCAAAAACGCAAGCTCGCCGAGGCCGAGCGCATTCTTGATCACCAGTTTAAGAACAAGCAGCTGCTTCTTTCGGCGATCACCCATCCTTCTGCGACGGAGGGAAAGTCGGTTACCTATTCCTATGAACGGCTGGAGTTCTTAGGCGACAGCATCCTTGGTGCAATCGTTGCCGATATCGCTTTCACGAGCTTCCGCGAACTCGACGAAGGGGGGCTGACGCGCATCAAGGTATCGCTTGTCGCGGGGTCGAGCCTCGCCGATGTGGCCAACGAGCTGGGGTTTGCCGATGTGATCGTCTTCGGCTCCTCAGAGACCGGCACGGGAAAGCGAGGGCTTCACTCTGCTCTTGAAAACGTTTACGAGGCAGTGGTTGCCGCGCTTTTCCTTGATAGCGGGATTGACACGGCGGTGGAATTTGTGAAACGCAGCCTTATTCCGCGCATGTCGCTCGATATGGCGAAAGAGCCGGAAAATCCCAAGAGCGCGCTTCAGGAAAAGCTTCAAGAGGATGGCGTGACACCAACGTACAAGCTTGTGGAAACCCAAGGCCCACCCCATGATCGCACATTTATCGCGCAGGTTTTTGCGGGAAATCAAGGCCTTGCTCGTGGTGTTGGCCGTACGAAGAAAGAGGCGGAAAGCAGGGCAGCGAAAACCACGCTCGAACGACTGAGCGAATTCTTCGGCCTCGGCATGACCGACGAGGAAAAGGCCGAAAAAACCGCTCGTGCTGAGGCGAAGGCGACGGCAAAGGCCGAAAAGAGCGATGCGAAGAAGCGGAAGCGCTCAGAGCGCAAGCAATCGAAGCAGAGCTCGGGAAATCAGCAGCAAACCGGCAGCCATCAGCATGGTTGATAGCAGCAATTGGACGATGGATAAAACGATAAGGCGCTAACACGACGATGTATCTGAAATCGCTCGCCCTCAAAGGATTCAAGTCATTCGCAGATCGCTGTTCCATGGTGCTCCAGCCGGGCATTACCGCCATTGTGGGGCCGAACGGATCGGGAAAATCGAACATCTGCGACGCGGTGCTTTGGGTGCTTGGCGAGCGCAATGCCAAGCATCTGCGCGGCCAAGCGATGGAAGACGTCGTCTTTGCCGGATCAGCCACGCGCAAGGCGGCGGGCTATGCCGAAGTGGAGCTTATTCTCGACAATTCCGATAGAACGATTCCGGTGGATTATGCAGAAGTCGCGCTTACGCGTCGGCTGTACCGAACGGGCGAGAACGAATATCTCATCAATGGAATCGTGGCACGTCGCCTCGATGTGCTCGACATTCTGCATGATTCGGGTCTTGGAACCGACACGCATTCGATCATCTCGCAAGGAGCGCTCGATCAAATTCTCCGCTCTAAGCCCGAAGACCGTCGCATGTTGATAGAAGAGGCTGCCGGAGTTCTGAAACACAAGCAGCGCAAGGAAAAGAGCGCACGGAAGCTTCAACAGATGGAAAACCATCTTGCGCGGGTTCGCGATGTGACGGCCGAGATAAGCCGGCAGCTCGGTCCGCTTGAACGCAAAGCGTCGCGTGCGAAGCGCTATGATGCGCTTTCGGCGGAGCTGGCGGAGGTAAGCCTCGCGCTCGCGGTTGACGACCTGATCAATCTTCAGAAAGAATGGGACGATATCCTTCAGAAAGAGAATGCGCTCGCACGCCGCGCCGATGAGCAGCGGGGCGTGCTTCAAGAGGCGCAAGCACGATTTGATGCGCTGCAGGAAAAACTGCGCATCGATCATATTGATGCGGGAGAGCTGAATCGCAATCAGCGACGTATCGCCGATGTGCTGGCGCGTTATGAGAAGGCGCTCCTTTTGGTAGGTGAAAGACAGCGCGCCTATCAAACACGCGCGGAAGCCGCTCACGATGAGATCATGCGCCTTGAAGAGGTGTTTTCGGCAAGTCGCGAAGGGCGCGCTCAGGCAGAGCTTGGGCTTCGTGAGGCTAAGGAGGAACACGATATCGCCGACAAGCAGCTTGCCGAGCTTGATGCCTCCGACAAAGAGCTGAAGGCGGCGCTTCATGATGCCGAAGAAGCGCTGGGGAAAGCGGCGAAGGAGCTGGGGAGCAAGCGGATCGCCTTAGAAGAGACGCAGCGCACGCTCATGCGGAAGCAGGATGAGCAGACGAACGTGGCAGCGCGACTTGAGGCGGCGAAAGCGCAGAAAGACGATATCTCCCGGACGCTTCATGAAGCTGAAGAGGCGGCGCAGAACGCGGAAAAGGCCTTCGAGAATGCGCAAAACGCCGAAACCACGCGCGGCAAAGAAGCGGAGCAGGCGAGGCGCTTCTTTGAGGAATCGAGCGCCGCTTGCGCACAATATGAGCGCGCGCTTCGAGACGCCCAAGAGCTTAAAAGCCGACTTGCAGCGCAGATCCAAGGGCTTGAGCAGGCGCAATGGACAGCGCGATCAACGGATGCCGCCGCGAGCGCATGGCTTCTCTCCGATGAGGGGCTCAAAGCCTCCTTCAAGCCTCTTTCGAAATATGTGAAAACCGAGCAGTCTCTCGAGTTTCTGGTGGAGCAGTTGCTCGGAAATGATCTTGAGGCGCTTCTTGTCGAAAGCGCACAAAGTGCACGCAAAGCTGCGGAGGCTTTGGCCTTGGCCGGTCAAACCGGCTTCGCGACGCTTCTCATTACCGACGAAAGCTCGTCGCAGTCCCTTATGTCCGCAAACGATGAAGCGGATGATAAGAACTATCTTTATCGCCATCTTAGCTGCCCTAAGGATTCGCGGGCCGCGGTCATGGCGCTTCTCGGCAACGTTGTTTTATGCGGGAGCCTTGATGAGGCACTGACATCGCACGAGAAGGACAAGAAAGGCCTTTGCTTTGCAACGCCCCAAGGCGAGATAGTCTGGCCGTCGGGGAAGGTGTGCATCGGATCGCGCACTGACGATCATGAGGGCACTCTTGGCGTTGAACGGCGTATCGACGATCTGAGCAACGCGCTTGCACAAGCCCAAGAGGAGGAACGAAAATGCGAGGCCGAGGCAGCGCAGGCACGCGATCGTAAGGCAGCTGCGGAGGAGGCGCGCATCGAAGCCGACCGTTTGCTTGCCGAGGCGCGGGGTGCAAAGAGCGCTGCTTCGGAATCGCTACGCCAAGCGAAGGGGCGGCTTGAGGCATCCCAGCGCGATTTGCAGCGAATCGAACAGCGTTGCTCATCTTCTGCAAGCGAGCTTGCCGCAATCAAAGAAGTTCTCGATGCAACCGAACCGCAGCTCGAAAAATGTCGCGAGGAGGTTGAACAAGCGAGGCGCAGCCAACGCGAACAGGAGCAGGCAATCGCTCCGTTGCGGGAAAAAGCATTGGCCCTTGATGAGGGGCTTTCCCGTGCCCGCCTGCAGACGGCAACCCTGAAAGAGCGGCTGCAGTATTTGCGGAAGACCTTCGAGAACGCTGCTCAAGACCTTGAGCGACAGCAAAAGCAACGGGAAAACGCGCATTCATCAAAGATGAAGGCAGAGCAAGCGGCAAAACGACTTTCGACGTTGCCTGCCATTGTCGAAAAACTTCGGGAATCGCTTTCGCTGCGTTCCCTTGCGCTTGAACACGCCGCAAATCTCGCGGAGGAGGCGAGCGCGTCGGCTTACCACCAGGCGGCTTCGGGGCAAAAGGAGCTTCAACGCGCTCGCGATGAGCTTGATGCGACCACTGAAAAGCTTTCCGAGCTGCGTGTGGAGAAGGGTCGCTTGGAAATGCGCGTCCACAGCGCAGTGAATACGATCGAGCAGGATTGCGCGACTCCCCTTGACGCAGCGCTTCAGATAGGGCCGCTGGAAGAGCGTGCGGAAGCAGAGGAGAAGCATGCCACGCTTGCACGGCGTATCGCAAATTTGGGGACGATCAATCCCGATGCGGCAGCCGAGTACGATGCCTTGAAGCTCCGTTACGATTTTCTTGCGGGCCAGCTTGCCGATCTGGAGGAGGCGAAGCGCTCGCTCGCAAAGATCACGCATGCCATCGACGGAAGGCTCAAGGACGATTTCATCGAAACCTTCCATGCGGTAAATAAAAACTTCAAGGAGATATTCTCGACGCTCTTTCCCGGCGGCGAAGCCTATCTGATTCTCGATGATCCCGATGATATCGAGAACACGGGCATCGAAGTGAAGGCTCAGCCGCGGGGAAAGCGAATTACAAAGATGTCGCTGCTCTCCGGTGGCGAAAAGTCGCTCACGGCACTGGCGCTTTTGTTTGCGATCTATAAAACGCGTGCAACGCCGTTTTACATCCTTGACGAGGTGGAGGCGGCGCTCGATGATACGAACCTTCGGCGCTTCATTGCCTACCTTGGCGAATTGCGCGAGACCACGCAGCTTATCCTGATCACGCACCAGCGCCGCACGATGGAGATGGCCGATGTGCTGTTCGGTGTTTCGATGCATGGGGATGGCGTGACGAAGGTGCTGAGCCAGAAGCTCGCGCAAAATCGCTAAGATAAGCGCGTGCGAGCAGGAGATAAACGGGCGAATAGGAGGCGTCATGGCGTTTTTCGAACGGATCAAATCGGGGCTCTCACGTTCGCGCGCACGGCTGCGCGAATCGATGAACGTTCTGTTAGATCGTGGCCCCGCCCTCGATGATGATTTTTGGGATGACCTTGAGGAAACGCTTATCCTTGCCGACATCGGCGCCGAGGCGGCTTCGAGCATCACGGAATCGCTGAGGCGCGAGGCAACGCGCCTTGCCCTGCCTGATGCTGCGGCGGTGCTTTCTCGCTTAACCGACAAGATCGCCGAGGCATTTACGGAGGGCGGCGACGAGATTTTGGGCGGCGAGACCGCCGTGGTGCTGTTCGTCGGGATCAATGGAACGGGTAAGACGACGACCGTCGGCAAGATCGCTAAAGAGGCCGCTCGTGCGGGACGTCATGTTATCTTGGGAAGCGGTGACACGTTTCGTGCTGCTGCAATCGAACAATTGGAGGTGTGGGCCGAGCGAGCGCAGGTGGAGGTCGTTCAACGCTCGCGTGGCGCTGATCCCGCGAGCGTTTGCTATGAGACCATTGAGCGTGCCGAACAAACAGGAGCCGATCTTGTTCTCATCGATACCGCGGGGCGCCTGCATACGTCGGCTGATCTCATGCGCGAGCTGGAGAAAGTAGTGAACGTTGTGCGTAAGCGTGCAGCCTGTCCCGTCTACACGGTGCTCGTTGTTGATGCGACGACGGGGCAAAACGGCCTCCAGCAGGCGAGGGAATTCAACCGTGCGCTTTCGTTGGATGCGCTCATCGTCACGAAGCTCGATGGCACGGCAAAAGGCGGCATCGCGCTGGCAATCAGCCATGAATTGGAGCTTCCTATCATCAAAGTCGGCGTCGGCGAGGCGATTGAGGATTTGCGGGATTTCGATGCGCACGAGTTCGCCCAAGCGCTTATCGGGGATCTCGCCGAGCAATGATGAAGGGAGGAGATCTCTCTGAGCCGGTCATGCGACGAGAACGGTTGAAAGGGACGATATGCGGGCGATTATCCAACGGGTGAGCGAGGCAAGCGTGACGATCGATGGTGCGGAGTGCGCACGCATTGGGCGAGGCTTTCTCATCCTGCTCGGTGTTGGGCATGAAGACACCGAAGCGGAAGCCGAGAGGCTCTGGAACAAGATCTTCCGGTTGCGGATATTCGAGGACAGCGAGGGAAAGACGAACCTCGCCCTTACCGACGTGGGCGCCGAGGTGCTCGTGGTCAGCCAATTCACGCTCTTCGCAAACTGCCGGAAAGGAAATCGTCCCTCGTTTGTGGAAGCGGGTGCGCCCGATGAGGCGAACAGGCTCTACGAGTATTTCGTCTCGTTGGCGCGTAAGGACGTTCCGCTGGTGGGAACGGGACGCTTCGGCGCCGACATGAAGGTGGCGCTCGTCAACGACGGGCCTTTCACGATTTACTTAGATACTACGACGCTTTGATAACGTTTGTCTCCCGCAGATATTCGCTGATGAGATCCTTCTGCAAAGCCTGAAGGAGATCCGGCGCCTCTCCGCCTACCTGCTGACCGTCGACGCGCTCGACGCGCTGGCAGAATGAACCTGAGCTTGTGATAAGGATCTCGTCGGCATTCATGAGTTCACGCACCGTGAAAGGGTGCTCATCAACGGGGATGCCGAGGCGTTCGCATGCCGCGATCAGATGAGCGCGCGCAATGCCGGGGAGGATGAGATGGTCGGCAGGGTGTGTGCGGAGGATGCCTTTCTGAAGGATGTGGACGTTTGAATGTGCGCATTCCGTTACCACGCCATCGCGATGGAGGATCGCCTCATCGCAGCCTGATGCGGAAGCGGCATGGATCGCCATGACCGACGGTATGAGGTTTAAGGTTTTGATATTGCAGTGCAAATGGCGCGTGTCAGCAGCGGTGATCGCCTTTATCGGCATGTCGATGGGATCGATTGCCCGGGGCTCAATGGTGATCCAAAGGTTTCCTTCGAGGCCGACGGGGAAATTGTGGCTTCTCAGCGGTTGCGAACCGCGTGTCACCTGCCAATAGACGAACTGCTCAGCGCTTTCGCCAGAACCAACAACGCGGGTGACGAGGGTGTTTAAGAGGTTGGCAAGCTTATGCTTCGAGATTGGCATGTTAATCTCGAGCGCCTGCGCACCTCGATAAAGGCGGTCGAGGTGCTCGTCGAGTGCGAAGATGCAATGATTGCGAGCATGTGCGGCTTCATAGACGCCATCGCCAAACCAGCAGGCGCGGTCGGTCATTGGAATGCGCATGTTTTCGATGGTATCGACGGTTCCATTGTAGTAACCGAGGTTTTGCATAAGCGGCATAGCTCGTATCTCTCCTTCCGATGATGCCGTTTTGTGGCGGAGAAAGCATAGCGCAACCGCGCAGCTTTCCCAACTGGTGTTTTCGTTTTGTGACGAGGGTTTGACTTCGTTGTTTTATCGCTGTTTTATCGGGCGTTTCGAGCAGCTCGTCGCTGCGAAACACGTTTGCGCTACTATAGGCGCTATGAGGATTGAGAGAGGGAAGATGGGGGAAGAGAGCATCGCGCCAAACAATGCGGAAAAGAAGAGCAGCGCAGCTCAAGGCGCACGGTCGGGTTCGCGTTTCGTAGGGGGCATCATCGCGGCGTTAGCCGGAGCCTCGCTTTGGGGTTTTTCGGGAGCGTGTGCGCAGTATCTGCTCGAGCGGTTCGCGATAACGCCGGCTTATATCACGGTTGTGCGCACCATTGTCGCAAGCATTTGCTTTCTCACCTTGATATTCGCGCGTCCCGCGTTGAGGCACGATGCCGCCTGTTTGCTGAAGGTGCCGGACGCCCGCTGGCGCTACCTGCTCTTCGGTCTGGGGCTTTTCGGAAGCCAGTTCACCTTCGCCTTCTCCGTCATGAGCACGAATGCCGGCACAGCGACGGTGCTTCAAAGTTTTTCGACGGTATTCGTGATGGCGCTTGCGTGCATCTTCGGGCGCAGGCTCCCGCGCCTTCGCGAGTTCATCGGACTTCTGTGCGCGCTACGAGACGTTCTCCGTCATCGGCATGGGGATGACGCTTTCCTGCCTCATCTCGGCGTTTGTGTGGCTCATCGGCGGGCTTTGGGGGAACCCGCCGGCTCTTGTGGCGCTCGATGCCATGGGATGGGTGGTGCTCGTCATCGGCGTGGGGGCGCTGGGAACGTTTCTCGCGTTTTGGCTGTACCTCTATGGCGTTTCGGTCATCGGATCGGTGAAGGGAAGCCTCATCGGCGTCGCCGAACCGGCATCCGCGATGGTTCTTGCGGCCCTTTGGTTGGGAACGGCGTTTCTTTGGTCGGATTGGGCGGGGCTTGTGCTCATGGCGCTCATGATCGCGCTCGTCTCCACCTCGCGGGAATAAGGCGGAACCGCAAGCGTGGAAAGCGGAGGCGCCGCCGAGCGCATGGCCGCATTTGCAGCGGAGGCGCCGTTTCCTGTCGTTTCGCCGGACGCTTCCAAGGCATCGTGCTCTCCGGCGTTCTCGTTAGCTGCCCCGCCTGCTTCCGCAATCGAGGCTGCTGCGGTGTTCGCGGCATCGTCTGACGATGAGCTGCGGCCCGAGCAACCGGTGAGCGAGAAGAGCGCGGCGCAGAGCATCATTGTGAGGAAAAGGGAGAGATGAGGCATTATTGCCGCGATGGATGCGATAAGAAGAGATGAGATAAATAATATCTTATCAAATAATATGATGAGATAAATAATATCTCATCATATCGCGTGATATGATAGGTGTATCGTTGAAATAAGGAGGTGCGCGTTGCGTGAATCATCTCGGCTTGAGTTTAAGGCGACATATAGCAATACGTTTCTTAAAACGGTCAGCGCTTTTGCAAATTACGGTGACGGGGAAATCTTGTTCGGCATTGCTGACGATGGCTCACTTGTTGGCGTCGAGACCCCTGATGACGTAGCGCTGCGGATCGAGAATGCGATTAACGATGCGCTCGACCCTGTTCCGGATTATGCCTTGGAGATCGAGGAGATCGACAACAGGCTCATCGTGCGATTATCCGTACGTGAAGGTCTTGATAAGCCCTATTTTGCGCAGGGCCGTGCATACCGTCGTACAAACACATCGACGGTTCAGGTGGATCGTGCTCAACTGAAGCATCTTGTAGTCGATGGAGAGGGAATAAACTTCGAGGAACTGCCGTCCTTGCATCAAGACCTAACCTTTACCGCACTCAATGCCCAGCTTAAAGATAAGCTCGGGCTTGAGAAGGTGGACGAAGATACCCATAAAACCCTCGGGCTTTATACTCGTGAAAACGTGTTCAACAATGCCGCCTCCATTCTGGCTGATAGCAACCATATGCCTGGGATGAGCTTCGTGCGTTATGGACGCGATGAGAGCGAGCTGAGAGAACACGAGATCATTGAAAATACATCAGCGCTTTCCCAGCTTGATCAAGCGCTTGCGTTGTTTCGCCGCTTCTATATTGTTGAGCGCATTGAAGGGTTGTGGCGAAAGAGAGTAGAGCTTATTCCGGAGTCCGCTTTTCGTGAGGCGGTGGCTAACGCGCTTGTCCATCGGCGATGGGATTTAAATGCTCCAATTAAGATCGCTATGGATTCGGAGAAAATCGTTGTTACTTCGGTCGGGAGCCTTCCGGAAGGCATAACCGAAGATCAGTATTTCAAAGGCGATCTTTCGCTTTTGCGAAATCCGATTCTTGGCAATATCTTTTTCAGGCTCGGCCTTATAGAAAGGCTGGGGACGGGCGTGCGTCGAATACGGAATTGCTACCGAGGATACATCGTCGGCCCATCGTTTGAGCTTACCGAAAGCTCTATATCTGTCACTCTGCCCCTCATCGAGACCATCGATGAGGTGGGGCCAGATGAACGTGCAGTCATTGAGGCTTTGGAAAATTGCCATTCTGCCTCTCGCCGAGAGATCGAAAGGAATACGGGGCTCAATCAATCAAAGGTTGCGCGTATTCTTCAAGATCTGAATAGAAGGCACATCGTCCATAAAAGCGGCTCTGCTCGTTCGACGCGCTATGCCCTTTAGGGTTTGCGCTACGAAGTGCCATCGATACGAAACGTGATGAGGTCTTTATGGAAGTCGGTATTTCTTCGTCAAGGTGCTGGAGGGTAGACTCGCTCTCGGATTATTCCCCTTCGTCGAGAGAGACGACTTCGTAAAGATATTGGGAGGTTGCCTCGAGCTGGTCTTTTCTCAGCTGATGTTCCCAGATCGTGACGACTCGCCAGCCCTTCTCTTCCAGCTCGGCTCTCACGCGTTCGTCTCTTGAGACGTTTCGCTCGAATTTTGCTTCCCAATATTCACGGTTCTTCTTGGGTATCGGGAGGTTGCAGGTGGGGCAGCGGTGCCAAAAGCACCCATGCACGAAAATCGCGAGCTTGCGGCCTGGGTAGGCGATGTCGGGGTGGCCGGGTGCTTTCTTCCAATCGAGCCGGTATCCGGGAAAGCCGATCTCTCGCAAGAGCCTCCTCACCGTGATCTCCGGCTTTGTGTCGCGCCGTTTGTTGCCGCGCATCGACTTGCGGGTAT
>CANQTB010000060.1 GCA_947626665.1 uncultured Eggerthellaceae bacterium | reverse complement strand
CCGGGGTTGACGACGGCGCGACGTCGATTCGCCAGTCCCTGCAGATGCTGGAAGCGGCGCAGGCGGTGGGCATCACCTCGATTGTGTGCACGCCGCATGTGCGCAGGCCCTATTTCGATTACGACGCCATGTGGGATGCCTTCGAGCTGCTGCAAAGCCAGGCAGGGGGCTTTCCGCTGCAGATGGGGTGGGAGGTCAACCACAACGAGCTGATGAGGCTTGGAATGGATTGGGCGGATTACCTGCACTTCGATGGATCGAACGAGTTTCTGCTGGAGCTATCGTCCGGTTGCACCGCCTACGATTTCCGTGAGTACGAGCGCACGATCTTCGCCCTGCAAGGCAAAGGCTACGAGGTGATCATCGCGCATCCGGAGCGCTATGCCGCCATCCAGAAGGATATCGGGCTTGCTCAGCGCCTCGTGGATATGGGGTGCAAGCTCCAGGCCTCCGCCGACTATATTTCGGGTGGAAGGTTCGGGAAGGAAAAGAAATACGCTCGAAGACTGCTGAACGAAGGGCTTTACACCTATCTCGCAAGCGATGCCCATCGGGTGGATCACTATCGCGATTTCGAAAAGGCGAAGCGCGAATTCGGCCTTGAATAGCGGGATCTGAGCGTAGGTCCGCCGTGATAAGCGGCCGCGCACCGCTTTGCTTTGCACGTCGACCATGCGGTGCGGGCTATTTGCTTCGACAAGTTTTGCCCTGTGTTTCCCCGTTTCGCGCTATACTTCATTGGTTAGGGCAAATGCTCTGAGAGGAAAGGTTTTGGTTATGGCAAGAGCCGATGAATTGGAACAGGTGCGCTCACGTGCGCTTGCCGACATCGCCGCCGCGAGCAACTCGGAAGAGCTTGATAAGGTTCGCGTCGCGGTTATCGGCAAGTCGGGTGCGCTGACGAAATACCTGCGCAGCATGGGCGATGTGCCCAAGGAAGAGCGCGCTCAGGTGGGCCGTGCGGTGAACGAAGCGCGTGCGGCCGTTGAGGAGGCGCTTGCGGCGCGTAAGCAGACGATCGGGGAGGAAGAGCTTGCAGCCGCCATTGATGCGGCGGCGGTCGATATCACGCTGCCGGGTCGTGCACAGCAGATTGGCAGCCGCCATCTGATCAGCCGCATCACCGATGAGATCTCCGAGGTGTTCCTCGGGTTGGGCTACAGCGTGGTGGAAGGCCCCGAGGTGGAAACCGACTACTACAACTTCACGGCCTTGAATGCGCCTGCCGACCACCCTTCGCGTTCGCTTGCCGACACGTTCTATGTAGTGGATCGTTCGGGCGAGAAGAGCGCTGTCAGGGGCGAATCGGACGTGCTGCTTCGCACCCAGACCTCGGGCGTGCAGGTGCACACGATGGAAGACCAAGAGCTGCCGATCTACATTGTCGCACCGGGCAAGGTATACCGCCGCGACGTGGCGGATCCTTCGCATCTTCCGCAGTTTCACCAGATAGAAGGCCTTGCGATCGACAAGGGCATCACTTTTGGCGATCTGAAGGGCACGCTGGAATTTTTCTGCAAGCAGGTGTTCGGCCAAGATCGCAAGACGCGCTTCCGTGCGCACTATTTCCCGTTCACCGAACCCTCTGCCGAGGTGGATGTGAGCTGTGGCATCTGCCATGGCGAAGGCTGCCGATTCTGCAAGCACACGGGTTGGCTGGAGATTTTGGGCTGCGGCATGGTGGATCCGAACGTGCTCGAGATGTCGGGCATCGATCCCGAGGTGTATTCGGGCTTCGCGTTCGGCGTCGGCGTGGAGCGTGTGGCCTGCCTGAAATACAACGTGCCCGACTTGCGCATGCTGCTTGAGGGCGACATGCGTTTCCTCCGGCAGTTCTAGGCAGTTCTCAGCAGTTCTCGGCAGGTTAGAGCGCGCCTCGCTCAGGCGGGAGGCGCTTTCGCTCAGGTGAAAGACAAGGGTTTCAAAAGAAGGGTCCGATAAGGAAGCACTATGAAAGTTTCACTCAAGTGGTTAAGTGAATACGTTGACGTTCCGCGCGACATCAAAGCGTTCTGCGATCGCCTCGATTTAACGGGCACCGGCGTGGAGGGTGTGGAATCGCGCGGCGATGCCTTCGACCATATCGTCTGCGGAAAGATCATTTCGAAGGAGCCGCATCCCGATTCCGATCATATGTGGGTGACGATGGTGGATGTGGGCAACGCACATCTGGGCCAAGACGGCTCGCCCGAGCCGCTTCAGATTGTGTGCGGCGCGCAGAATTTCGAAGCGGGCGACCACATCGTTGTGGCGCTCGCGGGCTCAGAGCTGCCGGGCGGCATCACCATCAAGAAAAGCAAGCTGCGCGGCGTGGTGAGCAACGGCATGAACTGCTCCGAGCGCGAGCTGGGGTTGGGCGACGATCACCAGGGCATCATGATCCTGCCCGAGGATACGCCCGTCGGCATGCCGTTCGCGGAGTACGCGGGCCTTGCCGACACGGTGCTCGATCTGGAGATCACGCCGAACCGCCCCGACTGCCTCTCGATCGCCGGCATGGCACGCGAGGTGGGCGCGATGTATGCGAGCGACGTGCACGATCCTCTGGCAGAGATGGCGGCGAAGCTCGATTCCTGCTTCGGCGGCGACGTTGCGGTAGAAGACGAAGTGCGCATCACCATTGAGGATGGCCTGCGCTGCCCGCGCTACACGGCCCGCGTGATCCACGGCGTGAAGGTGGGTCCCTCTCCCGCATGGATGGTCGAGCGGCTTGCGGCCATCGGCCAGCGCTCGATCAACAACATCGTCGATGTGACGAACTACATTCTCTATCTGTTCGGGCAGCCGCTCCATTCCTTCGATCTGAACAAGCTGAAAGGCGCCGATGGAAAGGCGCATATCGTGGTTCGCGCGGCACGTGAAGGGGAGAAGCTGGAAACCCTCGATGGCGAAGATCGCGAGCTCATCCCCGACATGACGGTCATTTCCACGCCAGAGCACGGCGCCGTGGCGCTTGCCGGCGTGATGGGCGGCATGGAAAGCGAGGTGACGGACGAAACGACCGATATCCTGCTGGAGGCGGCGACGTTCGAACCCGGCCGCACGAGCCGCACGAGCCGCAACCTTGGCCTTATCAGCGAAAGCTCGCTGCGCTATGAACGTGGCGTTGATGATAACGGCATCGATGTGCGCTCCGCCGCCGCGTGCGCACTCATCGTGGAGGTGGCCGGAGGCACCGTTTCCCGCGCGCGGGAAAACGAGGCGGGCATCGTGGATGTGTGGGAGCGCAAAAGCGCACCGAGAGCACTCACGTTCCGCATTCCGCGTTTCAACGATATGATGGGCGCGCTGGTGGATGACGATTTCATCATCGATCGTCTGACGCGGCTGGGCTGCGAGGTTCGCAAGACGGATAACCCCGAGGAGCTTTCCGTGGTGGCCCCGACGTTTCGCCCCGACCTCGAGCGCGAGATCGATCTCTATGAGGAAGTGCTGCGTTTGTGGGGCATGGATCGCATTGAATCGACGCTTCCGGGTGGCAGGGGCCGCCGTGGCGCTCGCACGGCCGAGCAAAATGTCGTCTCGATGATCGGCGCCGTTATGCGCGCTTCCGGCCTGAACGAGACAATGACGTATTCGTTCTCCGATCCGCGCGACCTTACCCTGATGCGCATGGACGCCGAGGGCCTCGGTGAAGCGGTGGAGCTTATCAATCCGCTGAACGCCGAGCAATCCCTCATGCGCCGAACGATTATCGTGAACCTTCTGCGTTCCGTCGCCTATAACCTGAGCCGCGGCGTGAAGAACGTGCAGCTTTACGAACTGGGCACCGTGTTCTCCACCGGCGAAGGAAGGAAGCGCCCGAAGGAGCGGAAGAAGCTTGCGGGCGTTTTGGCCGGAGCGATGAACGAGGCAGGATGGAACACGCCTGCGCAGCCCTTCGACTTCTTCGACGGAAAGGGAATTCTGGAAAACCTCGCTCGTGAGCTTGCGCTGCCGAAGGTGCGCTTCAAGGCCTTAAGCGCCGAGGAGGCGCTCCATCTGCAGCCGGGACGTGCCGCAGAGATGCTTGCCGGCGGCGCCGAGATCGGCTGGGTGGGGGAAGTGCATCCGCTTGCGCTTGCCGCCTTCGACGTGCATGTGCCGGTGGTCGCTTTCGAGCTTGATGTCGCTGCCTTGGTGAAGATGACCCAGCCATCGCGCCCATACGAGGATGTTTCCACGTACCCCTCGGTGGATGTGGACGTTGCCTTTGTTGTCGACGAGAGCGTGACGAATGAGAAGCTCATCCAATGCATGACCTCTGCCGGCGGAAAGCTGCTGGAGAGCATCCGTCTCTTCGATGTATATCGCGATGAGAAGCGCCTTGGCGAGGACAAGAAATCGATGGCCTATGCGCTCACCTATCGCGCGAACGATCGCACGCTGACAAGCGCCGAGGTGGAGCACGCATATGAGCGCATGGTATCGAAAGTATGTGGAGCGACTGGCGCCACCGTGCGCAGCTAGGTATCATTTCTTAAGCATTGCCAGAGGCAATGCGATGATTCGCCATATGGAAGGTGCCACAGTACGAGATTATGTGCGGGATTGTTGGCTATACGGGTGAGAGCAAGGCGCAGAAAGTCCTCATCGAAGGGCTTTCCCGCTTGGAATATCGCGGCTACGACTCTGCGGGCGTTGCCATTCAGGAAACCGACGGCATTCATGTGATATGCCGTAAAGGCAAGGTGGCCGAGCTTGCCCACACGCTGGGGCATTTCTCGCTCACGGGAACCTGCGGCATCGGCCACACGCGCTGGGCGACGCACGGCAAACCGAGCGAGGTGAACGCGCATCCGCACACCTCTTGCGACGGCGATATCGCGATCGTTCACAATGGCATCATCGAAAACTACGCCGAGCTGCGCGATGAGCTGGCGATTCGCGGCCACGTTTTCACGTCGGAGACCGACAGCGAGGTGGTGGCCCATCTGATTGAGGACAACTATCACGGCGATTTGGTGGAGGCGGTGCGCCTTTCCGCCATGCGCCTCATCGGCTCCTATGGCATTGCCGCGGTGTGCGAGCAAGAACCCGGCATTATCGTTGCCACGCGCAAGGATTCGCCGATTGTCGTGGGATATGCGGCGGGCGCGGAAGGGGGCGCGGGCGCTGCGAGCGCAGAAGCCGCATCGAGCGCAAGCGCGCGCAATGGCGCAGGTGCCGGTGCGGGCGCGAAAGCCCAGAAGGGCGTGCGCGGAAGCTTTGTTGCATCCGATATCATCGCGATGCTCGATTCCACGCGCGATGTGGTAGTGCTCGCCGATGGGCAGATCGCAAAGCTTGCGCCCGATGGCGTCGAATACTTCGATATGCAGGGCAAATCCTGCGAGGTTACGCACACGCACATCGATTGGGACTTAGATCTCGCGGAAAAGGGCGGCTACCCCGACTTCATGCTGAAGGAGATCCACGAGCAGCCGCGCGTCATCCGCGACACGCTCGCCGGTCGCATGGTGGGCGGAGCGCTCGTGATCGACGAGCTGGATTTAAGCCCCGAAGAGCTGGATCTTACGGATCGCGTATATGTGATCGCCTGCGGCACGAGCTACCATGCCGGCCTCATTGCGAAAAACCTCATCGAGGCATGGGCACGCATCCCTTGCGAGGTGGAGGTGGCAAGCGAATTCCGCTATCGCAATCCCATTATCACGCCGACGACCGTCGTGGTCGCTGTTTCGCAATCGGGCGAGACGGCCGATACCCTTGCCGCCATTCGCGATGCGCGCGTGAAGGGCGCGAAAGTGTTCGGCATCACGAACGTGCTTGGGTCGCCCGTTGCACGGGAATCCGATGGCGTCATCTACACGAAGGCGAACAAGGAAATCGCCGTCGCATCCACGAAAAGCTTCATCGGGCAGGTGGTGAGCCTCACGCTTTTGGCGATGCTGTTTGCGCAGGCGAAGGGCAAGCTCACCACGCCGCAGGTGCGGCTGCTCTTCCGCGAGCTGGCCGATACGGCCGATCAGGTGGAGCGCATTCTCTCCGACACCGATGCCATCCGTGATGCGGCGCTTGCCTGCAAGGATGCGGAAAGCGCCCTCTTCATCGGGCGCGGAATCGGATCGGCCATTTCCTACGAAGGGGCTCTGAAGCTGAAGGAGATCAGCTATCTTCATGCTGAGGCATATGCCGCCGGCGAGATGAAACATGGGCCGATCGCCCTCATCGATGAGGGATTTCCCGTTATCGCCATTGCGACGAAAAGCCCCACTTACGACAAGGTGGTCTCGAACCTTCAGGAAAGCCGCGCCCGCGGCGCCAAGATCATCGCCATTGCGACCGAAGGCGATGAAGATATCAAAAATTATGCTGACTATGTGATCTATATCCCAAAAGTGCGCGATGCGTTTTCCGCCATCACCGCGACGGTTCCGCTGCAGCTGCTCGCGCGTTTCGTCGCCATCGAACGCGGCTGCGACGTCGATCAACCGCGCAACCTTGCGAAGTCGGTTACGGTGGAATAGCCCGATGGCTGGATCAGCGCATATGCCGCCCGCCGCTCAAGAAGGGGATGTCGGCCCTTGGGAGGGGCAGGCTGCATCTCGTGAGGGAAATGTTGGTCCCCGTGAAGGGGAAGCAGGCCTGCGTGAGGGAGAGGTCGGCCTTGGCGTGGATATCGTGGATATCGCCCGAATGCGCATGATTCTCAAGCGAACCCCCGCCTTCAAGGAGCGGGTGTTCAGCGAGGCGGAGCGCGCCTATTGTGAAACCACGCCCGTTCCCGAGGCCCACTACGCCACGCGCTTCGCGGCGAAAGAGGCGGTGGTGAAAGCGCTTGGCACGGGCTTTTCCCAAGGCATTTGGGTCCGTGATGTGGAAGTGGTGCGCGGCGCGGGGGGCCGTCCGCACATCGCGCTTACGGGCAAGGCGAAGGAGCGCGCGCAAGAGCTCGGCGTGCGTGATATGCCCGTCTCCCTCTCTTTTACCCACACCGAGGCCATTGCCTGCGTCATCGCGATCACCCAGCGTGCGATTTCGGCGACCGAGCAGCGCAAAGATCCGGCCCAAGAGCTTATCGCGCAATTCAAGCAGGCACGAACCATGCTGGACGATCCGGCATTTTCCAAAGGAGATACCGAAAACTGACAGCTTCATGACACCGCCGGTGCTTCGCCCTCCGTTGTGGCACAATGCTTGCCATGTGCTTGGGAAACGGGAAGGGGCGTTATGAGAAACCATGGAGCGACACGATCGGTTGACGAAGCGCGGCTGGCTACGCTTCTGCCGTTGCCGGCGATCGACGCGAACAAATATACGCGCGGCGTTTTAACGCTGGTGGCGGGAAGCGCCGAATATCCCGGCGCGGCATGCCTCGCCGCTCGTGCTGCGGGGCGCATCGGCGCCGGTTACGTGCAGGTGTTCTGCGCTCCCGAAAGCGTTTCGGTGCTGCGCAATTACCTGCCTTCGCTCGTCGTCCGCTCGTGGGACGATCACCTCGGCGAAAAGCTTCCGCGGGAATCTTCCGATCACCCCGCTGCCTGCTTGCTCGGATCGGGCTTTGCCGTCGGGAACGATGAGCTGAACGAGCTTGCCCTTGAGGTCGTCCGCACCTGCGAAGCGCCGCTCGTCATCGATGGCGGGGCGCTTTCGGCGCTCGCAAGCGAAGAGGGCCTGCGTGCGGCAAAGGAGCGTGCGGCGGCATTCCGCACGACGGTCCTCACGCCGCACAGCGGTGAGGCCCTGCGTTTGGGAAAGGCCGTCTTCGCCGATTCGCCGACGGGCTACGCTTCATTTCAGCGGGCGCTCGCCGACGGAAGGGCGAAGATGCTTTCGGAGGCCTTCAAGGCACTCGTCGTCTTGAAGGGCCCGCAGACCTATATCTCGGATGGCGAGGCGGTGGTCGTGATGTCGAAAGGCACGCCGGCGCTCGCCAAAGCGGGCACGGGGGATGTGCTTGCCGGCATGATCGGCGCGCTTTTGGCGCAGGGCCTCGTTCCCCAAGACGCCGCCGAATTGGGGTGCACCCTTCATGCCGAGGCAGGCCGCCTCGCGGCTTCGGCGCTGACCGAGATCAGCACCGGACCCGAAGATGTGATCGACGCGCTGCCTTCGGTGCTGGCGCGTTGGCTCGCCCTTTAAAGAACGCAAAAGAACCGTTAAAGCACCAAGAAACAACCGTTAAGGAACGCAAAAGGACCGTTAAAGCACCAAGAAAGAACTGCCCTTGGAAAGGAGTTTTGCCATGTCGCCAGCAAACGTGAAAAAACATGATTGGTCGCTCGTGCTTGTGGGGGTATGCCTGTTCATCATAGGCATCATCCTCTTCGCGATGCCGTATCTCACGATGTTTGTGATCGCCGTCGTCGTCGGCACGGTGCTTTTGATCACGGGCATCGTGGACATCCTCGCTTACATCCGCTTGCGTGGGGCGAATGCGACCTCGGGATGGACGCTGCTCTATGGCATCTGCAACATCATCCTCGGCCTGCTGTTCCTCGTGCATCCGCTCGTTTCGTCGCTCACCATTCCGTGGCTGATGGGAATCGTGTTCTTCGCCTTCGGCATCTTCGAGGGCGCGGCGGCTTTCCGCGAAAGGAGCGTGGGAATTTCCACATGGGCGCTCGCGTTGGCCTCGGCCGTCGTCGACATCCTCTGCGGTATCATGTTCATCGTGTGGCCTGCCACCTTCGCGATCTTCCTCGCGGTATTTCTGCTGATGCGTGGAGTCTCGCTTGTGGTGATAGGCTACCGTGGGGAGGTTTCCCAGCTGCGGGACAACATGCTTTTCCGCTAGATGATATGAGAAAGGCCCTTGGATGAACGACGATGTGGCTGCGCGCATAAAAGCGCTCCGTGATGAAATCAACCATAACAGTTATCTTTACTATGCATTGGACGCGCCTGCCATTTCGGACGGCGCGTTCGATTCGTTAATGCGCGAACTGCGCGAGCTGGAGGAGCAGCATCCCGAGCTGATCGACCCAACGTCTCCGACGCAACGCGTGGGCGGCTATGTGGGCGAGCAATTTGCTCCGGTTCGCCATGCTTCACGGATGTATTCGCTCGACGACGCCATGGGCATCGATGAGCTGGATGTGTGGCTGAATCGCATTGAGGAGACCTTGGGAACGCTTCCGCCCCTTTGCTGCGAGCTGAAGATCGACGGCTCGTCGATCGCCCTCACCTATACGGAGGGCGTGCTCACGCAGGCTGCGACGCGCGGCGATGGCAACGAGGGCGAGGACATCACGGCAAACATCCGCACCGTGCGCGATGTTCCGCTGAAGCTGCGCGATGAGGCGCTTCCGACGATCCGCGACATCGCGACGCCGTGCGAGCTGCGCGGCGAGGTGTATATGCCGAAGAAGAGCTTCAATGTGCTGAACGAGGCCGCCGAGGCGCAGGGCAAGCAGGGCTTTGCGAACCCGCGCAACGCTGCAGCGGGAAGCGTCCGTCAAAAAGACCCTTCGATCACGGCGGGGCGCGATCTTTCCACCTTTATGTATGCCATCGCCGATCAGCGCATGCTTTACCTGGAAGGGCAATACGAGCTTTTGCAATGGCTCAAGAGCGCGGGCTTCCATGTGAATCCGGACGTGAAGCTGTGCCACACGAAAGAGGAGGTGCACGCATTTTGCGACGATTCGCTGAAACGCCGGCAGGATTTGGCCTACGACATCGATGGCGTTGTGGTGAAGGTGAACTCCTTCGACCTTCAGGAATCCCTCGGATTTACCGCGCGGGCGCCACGCTGGGCGATTGCGTTTAAGTTTCCGCCGGAAGAGAAGGCGACGCTATTGAACGATATCACGGTGCAGGTGGGGCGCACGGGCGTGCTGACGCCGGTGGCCGAGCTCGAGCCGGTTTCGGTGGCGGGCTCCACGGTTTCGCGCGCAACCCTGCATAATGAGGACGAGGTGCATCGCAAGGACGTCCGCGTGGGCGACACGGTAATCGTGCGCAAGGCGGGAGACGTGATTCCGGAGGTGCTTGGGCCGGTGCTTTCGCTTCGGCCGGAGGGCGCGCCCGTGTGGCACATGCCCACGCATTGCCCGAGCTGCAATTCCCCCGTCACGCGCGAAGAGGGCGAGGTTGCCTATCGCTGCGTGGCGATCGATTGCCCCGCCCAAGCAAGCGAGCGGCTGATCCATTGGGCAAGCCGCGGTGCACTCGATATCGAAGGCATGGGGGAGGAAATCGTCGGAAGGCTTCATGAGCGGGGCCTTTTGCATGATGTTGCCGACTTCTATGCGCTTACCCTCGAAGAGCTGACGCATCTTGATACGGGGCGCCGCAACAAAGACGATCAGCCGATCGTGCTCGGTAAAACGATCGCTGCGAAGCTCATCGAATCGATCGGCGCCTCACGGACGCGCGGCTTTGCTCGCGTGCTGTTCGGGCTCGGCATCCGTCATGTGGGCAAAACGATGGCGGAGCAGCTGGCCGCCGCCTATCCCTCCATCGAACTTTTGCAGGCCGCTTCCGAGGAGGAGCTTGCACAGGTGGAAGGCGTGGGAGAGAAGATCGCCCGCAGCATCACCGTTTTTCTTTCAACGCCGGACAACATTCATGTGATCGAGAAACTGCGCGAGGCGGGCGTTTCCCTTGCCGATGAGACGCCTGCGCATACATCCGGCGAAGGCGATCAGCCCCTTGCGGGCGAAACCTTTGTGCTCACAGGATCGCTCGTGCAAAGCGGCATGACGCGCGATGAGGCCACGGTAAAGCTCAAGGCGCTCGGT
>CANQTB010000059.1 GCA_947626665.1 uncultured Eggerthellaceae bacterium | reverse complement strand
AAAACTTCGTAATGGCAATGCGCGTTATTCGGCATTCATGGAAGACCTCACGGAATCAGACACGCTGAAAATTGAGCAATTGCTTTGGGTGCCAGCCAGCCGACCGTATTATTCCGTGCCGACGAGATCTCCATTTGCTCAAGCGAAGGGTTTCTCCAAGTTCCTCCTGTTCTCCGCATGGTCGATGGTGCCGCCGTCGTTGGCGACATTGATCTCCTATGAGCTTGAACGCCGCAATGTGCGCACGCTCGAAGCTGCAACAGGTAAATCCTACCGATATTTCAAAGATGACGAATCAGGGATTGACGAGGAAGCCGACGATCAAGCTCTTCCCCGTCGCCGCATCCGATTCGACAGCCAACAGCAAAACGCGTTCCTTCTGCTATACCCTTCGCCCTATCTTGCCAGCCTGATCGATGTCGCTGAGCTGGCGAATAGCGGAAAGTCTCTTGCCGAGCTTCGGAGAGAGCTGTACAAACGTGTGAGCCATGATCTCGCCTCGGCGCTTGGCATCGAACGTCTATGGAAGCCGTCTGCATCAAGCGCTCGGCAGACGATGGACGGATACATCATGGCGGCGCTCAGGCTGGACGAAGCGAACGGCCATAGCGTGATAAACGATCTGCCCAACGGCACCGATGGGCATATGAGCAATTTGGGCGAACGCTATGGCATCGAAAGCCGCGTTTTTAAGGCCATCCAAACAAGATATAAAGCATGGAATTTTCAAGATCCCAGCCTTTATTCTGCTGATCTTGCCGACCAGCTAGTCAACGCGGCGATCGGTTCACCAGCGGTGTGCGCGCTCCGTTGCTATAGGCAATTGATCGATGATATGCCTCTAAGTCTAGCATTCGAATTCGGCCACGCATTTATCAACCGAATGAACACCGCATCGTCGACACTGGCGGTCGCTGCAGCAAAAGAGAAGCGGAACCAGCGAAGTGCGCACTGGAAAAACATGCTCGACTACGCGTGCGATGGTAACTTGCAGGCGGTAGTGGATGAATACGCCCATATGAGCTTGCCGGTGAGTGGCGAGCTTTCCCCGAGGGAAAAGTTACTTCGCACACATAAAGCCATGGTTGGTGAAGGCAATAATCCATCCTGCCATAACGTCGAGACGCGGCATAACGTACTTGTGCCCAATAGCGGTGTAGCCAAAAAACGCCTAGGCACGATGGTGCTCAGAACTAACATTGCATCGGCCTTTATGGATACCCGAAAAGGCGACGATAACGAGGTCACAAGATCGCGCCTAGGCACGATGGTGCTCAGAACTAACATTGCATCGGCCTTTATGGATACCCGAAAAGGCGACGATAACGAGGTCACAAGATCGCGCCTTAGAAACGCCTTCAATTCTCCCTTCCGGCCATTTGTGCTAATCAGCACATCGATTGGGCAGGAGGGTCTCGATTTCCACCAATATTGCCGCAAGATCTGCCATTGGAACCTTCCGCACAATCCTATCGATTTGGAACAACGGGAAGGGCGCATCAATCGATATAAAGGGCTTGCGGTGCGACAAAGCGTAGCCGCTCGCTATGGCCGCATGAAGTTCGATGAAGGACCGGTTTGGGAGCAGCTCTTTCGCATTGCCGAACAATGCGAATCCCGCAGTGACTACGGCAAGCAGGCGTCAGGATTGTTGCCGTTCTGGGGAGTCGGCACTCATGGCCCCATTTCAAAGGTCGAACGCTATGTGTATCTCTATCCCTTCAGCCAAGATGCAGCTCTCTATGATCAATTACGTGAAGATGTCTATCGGTACCGAGCTGTTATTGGGATGCCTGACCAAGATGAGCTTCTTAGCCGGTTAAAAGATAGACTTGCTTGCGGAGATCTGGAAGAACAGGAATTACGGGAACTCTTCATTAATCTCTGTCCCTTTGTTAAAACGTTACGTTAAAAACCGTTTGCTCATGAAAGCACACAGTATGTATTCAACACGGCGAAGCTGCTGTGCTCCAACTTTGCGTGCTATAATTACGTTGGACGAAATTGAAAGGTTCAAAGTTGGATGATCTGATTATTGACGAGCATGCAAACACGCCACCATCGACCAGCGTTTTGATAGAGCTTGGATTGGCGAGGAGGTAGGTCATGGTTGTCATGACTTCAAAGGAAATTGAAGAAGAGTACGGCATGTCTGCCAAAGAGATAGAAAGCCTTTCCGAAGATGCGGAGAAGGGAATCCTTCATGGCGAAGTGAGGGAGACGATAGCGGGTCGCCCCCTTATGTTTGGCGAAGAGATGAAGCAAGTCGGTTTCAAGGAGCCGGTTCGCAGGATCGCCGCTATTGACGCGCGGGCAAAACAGCTCGGAATGAAACGCTCCGACTACCTTCGCCATCTTGTAGAAATGGACCTCAGCACAGCGGGCATCGCATAGAAAACCCAAGACACCATTTGGGTAAACGCAGCGGTTCAGCATGGTTCTGTCGGCCCGATGATCCAAGCCGCTGGTGGTCAGGTTCTCAGCCTAAGTGAAATAGCGTAAATAACAAGTGAAATGGCAGAGTTATACTGAACTTGGTTGCGTGATCGTGCTTACTTGAAGGATGTGACAGAAAAAGGCCCGAGGTAGTTTGAGAGGTTTCTATGAACGACGATGACTTGATAGCCCGCTCGATCTTGATCATCACCGAGTACTATCAAAACAATCTGGAACCGTACTTCGAAAGCATCAGCGACGACGTGCTTTGGCTCGGCCCAGCAAATGGGCAGATCATTCAGGGAAAGCAAAACATCATCGACACATGGATGGCGGAGGAGCATAACCTTACCTTCACCATGGGCGATATCAAAGCGCAGTCCATTTTGCCTTCGTCCAGCGTAAGTGAGGTAACGCTCCATTATGAGATTTGCACCCATTTTCCCAGCGGATCCAGCGATTTGCACAATCAGCGCCTGCACTTCACGTGGCGCAAGCAGCGGATAAAGGACGCTGATGGGACTCGCTGGCATGCCGAAATCGTCATGATCAACATCAGCAATCTTTGGCATTATGACAGCCACGACACCATATATCCCGTCCATTACGAGAGCATGTATATGCCGATACGGCTCGCCAAAACGCCGCAGCGCTTTGTGACGGTAAGGGCGATTGACCGAACCGTCTATCGGCTGCTCGTGGATAACATCCTGTATATCGAAACGGTCAAGCGGACTTCACGAATCCTTGTACATACGAAAAAAGAACCGATTACGATAAATGGATCGTTGCCCGGTTTCGAGAAAGAACACCCCGGTCTTTTTGTGCGAATACACGCGAGCTATCTGGTGAATCCCTTGGCTGTGCGGGAGATTCGCCGCTTCACGGTCACGCTTTCGGATGGAACGGAATTGCCTATTCCCGAGAAGAAATACACGCAGGTGAAAAAGATGCTCATGGGTGAGGAGAAGCAGGATAAAGAGTAGCGGAAAAGCGATGCCGAAGCGGGGAAAGGGTAAAGGGAAAGGGTAACGGAAAAGCGACGCCGTATGAAAACGATTCACAGGCCGTAACCCAGCTGTGGTTGCGATATTCGCTGAGAGGTTTAGTCTGAAAACAAGCCTCTGATAAGGAGAAAAACCGACTGAATCGATGTGAGCGACATGGCGTTCGCCCTGTTTTCAAAAGATGCCGAAACCGGTTACTTCGCACCGCTTACGTGGGAGTTTTGGCGCAGCCTCATCATCTGCTTCTGCGTTTTCAATATCGTCGGACATTGGCTGGAAATCCCCTATTGCACCTTCATGAACGAATGCTTCGGCATCGTCGGTGACGATTATGACGTATGGACCGACCCGTGGTATCACCCCTATTGGGTCTATGGCATCGGCGCCGTCGTGATGACGTTTGTCATCGAGCCTATTAAGGAGCATATCCTCGCACGGCGCAAAACGATCTTCGGCGCGGTGCTGGAAACCTTCGTGTTCGCCGTCTTTCTCAGCATGATTATGGAGCTTGTTTTCGGCCTGATCGTGAATCAGCCCGACGCGGCAGGCGTTTATCCCTATTGGGACAACTCGCAGCTCCCACTGAATGTATTCGGGCAGGCATGGCTAGTGAACGACGTGATGATCGGCGTCGTTGCAATGCTGTATGTGTGGGTGCTCTATCCACTCATCTGCGAAGGGCTGCGTGCACTTCCCGAAAAGATCGCAAACGCCGTTTTCGCTGTCATTGCGGTCGGCTTTGCGCTCTGCTGTATCTTCTCATATATCGAGGTGCCTCTCTAGCATGTCGAGCGGGAAGAGGCGATCTGGACCGCTTTTGAATAGGTTGCTGCCTTTGAATGAATCGCTGCTTGCTGCTGCTTGGTGTGGCTCTAGAGCATTTCGGGAGGGAAGGGGCGAGCAGGCGCTTCGAGGTAGCGCATCAGTCCCTCATAATTCTCGGCCGCCACACGCACGCCATCCAAATAGAGGTCGAAGAGCTTTTGCTGGCTCTGCTCCATGCTCGCAACATCGACGGGTCCATCAGGCCAGATGACGTAGCAATAGCCCTCATCATGCAGGCGCGCGAGCATCCGCGTGGTGCGGTTGTAGTCGTAATGGCGATTCCGGAGGCGATCGACGAAATAGGGGTAGTCGTGGTATTTTCGGGCCATCAGCGGCACGAGCGGATTTGGCTTTCTCACGTATCCGCGTTCCCGCGTGCACACGACGATGGATTTCTCGGCACCCGAAAGAAACGAGTACATGATCGGGATGCTGTCGCAGGCTCCGCCGTCTAAAAGCTTCTTGCCATCGAGTTCGACGATCTCGCTGACAAGCGGCATCGAGGAGGAGGCGATGATGTATTCGAGTTCGCGCCTGAGGTCGGTGATGAGATGGTAGTCCGCCTCGCCTGTTTCGATGTTCGAGGTAACCGCCGTAAGCCTCATAGGAGAGTTATCGTAATCTTCGAAGGAGAAGTCCTCGACCGTGTTGATGATCTGGTCGAACATCACCTTGCGATTGAAGGCGTTGCCTGTTTTGCGCCAGCTTTCCAACGATAGGTAGCGCGGATCAGGCGCATATTTGATGTTGAGGTAGGCTGTCCAGCCAAGCAGACCGCTCGTATATGCCCAGCCCGTCATCGCGCCTCCCGAGACGCCGATGACGTTTTCGCAAAAGATATCCTTTTCGAGCAAGAAATCGGTCACGCCAGCGCTGAAGAGCACGCGCATGCTTCCGCCTTCCAGCACGAGGTTTGCCGGCGTGGCGGCATGGTTGCCATAACAGGGCTCGAACGTGACGCCCGATTTTCCATAGTCGTCAATGAACTGGTCAAACGCTTCTTTTCTCATTCTGGTTCCTTTACGGTTTCGTGGCCTATCGTATTGTTGAGCGAAAACCGCGCGATTGCAACCTTTCGAACGTCGCTTCCCGTTTGCAGAGCGACTCCCTCCTGCGCGGTGGTTCCTTTTGGAACTCCCCTTTGCAGCGTACAACGTAACGCATCCTTTTCGGTTTGCCTTTCTGGCTGGTAGCAGGCGAAATGTCGTGCAATAGTGGGTTGCGCGGGCTCGCGGCATTTGCAGGCAAGCGGATTTCCTCGGCGAGCGCAATTCTCAGGCACGTGGACGATCGGGGTGAAAAGACATGGCTATCGATTTAAACGAGAAGACGGGCGTCATCAGCCTCCATACGGCGCATACCACGTATCAAATGAAGGTCGACCATCGCGATACGCTGCTGCACACCTATTATGGTGCGCGAATCGATGATACCGATATGTCTACACAGATCGTTTCCGAACTTCGTGGCTTTTCCAGCAACACCTACGAGACGGGCTTCGATGAGCGTAATTATTCTCTCGACACGTTGCCGCAGGAATATACGGGCTTCGGCACAGGTGACTATCGCATCACAGCCCTTCGCGTGCGTAATGCCGATGGTTCGCGCGCTTGCCGCTTCAAGTACAGCGAGAAGAAGGTGGAAGCAGGAAAGTATCGGCTTGAGGGCCTTCCTGCGGTGTATGTTGAAAACGATTGTGAAGCGGAAACGCTTTCCATCACCTTGCGCGACAGTGAGGCGAAGATCGCCGTCGAGCTGCTGTATGGCGTGCTTGAGGGCAAGGACATTATCACGCGCGCCGCGCGGATCACAAACGAAGGCGATGCGCCCATCCATCTGGAAAAGGTCTCCGCGGTGAACCTCGATCTGCCGTTTGGCGATTGGGATTGGATCACCTTCTATGGGCGCCATTCGATGGAACGTCATTTCGAGCGCCAAAACATCAAGCACGGCAACCAAAGCGTCGGTTCCGTTCGTGGTATCTCGAGCTTCAACTACAATCCCTTCGCCGTGCTTTGCACCTCTGATGCCACCGAGACGGCAGGAGATTGCATCGGCTGCGCCTTCGTGTATACCG
This sequence comes from uncultured Eggerthellaceae bacterium, assembly GCA_947626665.1. Lineage (GTDB taxonomy): Bacteria > Actinomycetota > Coriobacteriia > Coriobacteriales > Eggerthellaceae > CANQRF01. Next base: position 4,470 of record CANQTB010000059.1, on the reverse strand, counting down.
GCGAATTCAAGATGGAAACCGACAAGGATCAGATGAACTCCGTGCGCTTCATCTGCGGTATCAACCCGGATGGCTTCGATTGGGTGCTTGATCCGGGCGAAACCTTCACCGTGCCTGAGGTGATTCTCACCTTCAGCTCCGCCGGCTTTGGCGATCTTTCGAACAATCTCCACCGTTGCATGCGGGAAAACGTCATGCGCGGCTATTGGAAGCATCGTCCGCGCCCTATTCTCATCAATAATTGGGAAGCCACTTATTTCACTTACACGGGTTCGCAGTTGCTGGAGATCGCCGAGCATGCAAAGGAGCTTGGCGTGGAACTTTTCGCGATGGACGACGGTTGGTTTGGAAAGCGCGATACCGACGACGCCGGCTTGGGAGATTGGTATCCCAACGAGGAAAAGCTCCATATGCCGCTGCACGAGCTGGCGCAGCGCGTCATCGACATGGGAATGAAGTTCGGCATTTGGTTTGAGCCCGAATCCATCTCGATCGATAGCGACCTCTACCGCGCGCACCCCGACTGGGCGGTTACCATTCCGGGGCGCCTTCCTGCCATCGATCGTCGGCAGCTTACGCTCGATTTCACACGTGAGGATGTGCGCGCCTATATCCTCGAGCGCCTGACCGACATTCTGGAAAACAATCCTATCAGCTTTGTGAAATGGGATATCAACCGTTCGATTTGCGACAAATACAGCCACGAGCTGGATGCGGATCATCAGGGTGAGTTTGCGCATCGTATGGTGCTTGGGCTTTACGACGTGCTTGAGAAGCTGACGAGTCGTTTTCCCGAGGTGCTCTTCGAGGGCTGTGCCGGCGGTGGTGGGCGCTATGACGCGGGGCTGTTGTATTACATGCCCGAGCTCTGGCCTTCCGACAACACCGATGCGTTCGATCGTCTTATCATTCAGTACGGTACCTCGTTCGGCTATCCTGTTCATGCGATGGGAACCCATGTTTCCACGATCCCTAACCACCAAACCGGGCGCACCGAGCCACTGAAGGCACGTGGTGTGGTGGCGATGTCGGGATCGTTCGGGCTTGAGCTCGACCTCACGAAAGTTTCCGATGCGGATAAAGAGGAGATCAAGGAGCAGATCAAAACGTTCCACCGCTTCTACGACCTCATCCATTATGGCAATTACTACCGCTTAAGCACGCCTGACGACTATGTGACGGTATGGCAGTTCGCCTCCGAAAACAAGCAAGAGGCGCTCGTCAACGCCATCTATCATAACATCGTCGGCTCGCCGGCGCCGGCACACGTGAAGTTGCGCGGACTCGATCCCGACCGCTATTACCACATTGAGGTGCTCGATTACGAACGCGAGGCCGCGCATTTTGCGGCGAACACGCCCGACAGCGTCATCGTCACGCTGCCGACCGACTACGTGATGTCGGGAAGTGCGCTCATGAACGGAGGGTTGACGATTCCGAAATCAATGAGCGATGGCCAAGCATGGCAAATCTATCTGAACGCGGTGCCAGAGAGGCAGGATGACCTTGCATGGCGCGAGCACGATGGCTCGTTGCGCATCAGCTGCGCCCACCATTGATGGGTTCGTAGATAGAGCTTGAAAGCCTAGGGGTGATAATTAAGAGCCATTCGTAAAAAGATGGGCATCGCCCGTGTAGAACGTAAGTCCGTCTGCTTCCCCTTGGTAGGTGAGCTGGCTCGTGTGTGGGTCTTCTTTCGCTTTGAACACGTAAAGATACGTTCCGGCGTGTTGGCTCGGGTCCATATCGCTTTCATAGTAATCGTAGCTTTTGAGCTCGCCCGTTCCTAAATCGAGATAAACATACGGTCGCTCAGTATCGAAGAGTCGTGCTTTTTCGGCTGTTCCCGTATCAGGTGTGTAGACGCCATCAATATCAAGGTCATGCTCTTCGATAAAACGCTGAATAGCGAGGCTGTTTTGCGGATTCGCCTCCGTCGATCGTAAGAAGGCCACATCGACGATGCCCATCAGGGGGACCATGAGGCAAAGCGCAAGAACCATGGCAATAAGATGATTTTGACCCGCAATAACCCTGAGCGCATCGAGAAATGCCGCAGCAGAAAAGATGAGCAACGGTACGATCCCGATAAGCAGATAGCGGTATTCGTAGAACGCCCCGTAGGTTGTCTGACAAGCCAAAAGAACGATCAGATTCCAAAGCGCTATAACAATAAGAAACGACCGAGTGTCGGGGGCTTTGATCAGTCTGATAACGCCATAAATCATGAAAGCAATGATGGCGATGACGAAGATGAAGAGAACAAAGCCGTGAATTCCCGCAAAGGAAAGAACAGGGACGGTTTCTTTCGAAATACTGCTGAACAGCATAAACAGTCCGGTGATGAGGCGTGCAGCGTTATCGGCAAAGGTTTCGGCGCTATTCAGTGTCATGCGGCTTCCGCGTGTTGAGAGGCCAAATGCATGGGCCGCGAGCAGGCCGAACACCGTGGCAACGATGATAAGGGCGATAAATGTCCACATGGCAGGCTTTGGAAAAGATGATGACCGAAGCTGATGAATAACGGCGTAAAGCAAAACCGGAAAGATGCCGCATACAAAAACGTAGACTCCTGAAGAGAGGGCTGTAAGAAATACAAGAAAGATGGCGATGATGCCAAGCGCATAATCGAACCAGAGGGGTTTTCGCTCGTTGATCGAAAGAAAGAGGTATACCAAGAGCAGCGGGATCATGACTTTGAGAGCGTATTGGCAGCCCTGATAAAACAGCATATTCCAATACTCAAGCATGCCGAAACCATAGGGAAGAAGCACGAGAATGCAGCTTAACGCCGAAGCCTCGGAAGTGAAATGGAGGCGCTTCGTCAGGCCGTAGATCAGCGCCACCCAGAGGATGACCATGATGATATTCGCAAGCTTAAACGAGAGAAGAAGATCGGCGGTTAGATAATAGAGAGGGAGTGCGAAGAGGGCGGATGTATCCCATTCGCAGGTGGTTGCATAAACCCAATCGGGAATGATAATACTGTTCGTTGCGGCCATTTCTCGCACGTTGCCAAAAAGCTTTGCCGCATCGTAATCGAGCGTCGCCACCGTTGAAAAACCCATGATGCAACAAGCGACAAATATGATCTCAGCCACAAGCAGTACTTGGAACACAAGCGCAGACCACGAAATCGCTCGTGGAGAGGGGGGCGCTTTGATAAGCGAATCAGTCTCTCGCGAAGCGCGATTCGGTATTGGCGATGGGGAAGTTTCTCGTGAAGCGCGTGGTGGCTTTGATGATGGGAAGGCTTTGCGAAGTGTACGTGACAGCTTTGCGGAGGAGAGTGTGCTTTTTGGAGTCGGATGATTATGTTGTGGCGAATGCGTCATGAGAAGATGATACCGCATAGCCTGTGAGGCTGGCCATGCGGTATTGAAATGAAGCTTGAATTGATAAGGCGTTGGCGATGCGAATCAATCGGCATATTGAAAGGCGTTATGAACCAATGAGTCCGGCGGAATAAGGCCGATTGCAGCGCGGTGATGAGAGCGAGCACCGTTTCGGGCAGAGCGTACAGATTCCCGAAGAGCCCGAGTTGCCGGAGCCGGAGCCATTTGAGCTGTCGGAACCAGAGCCGCCTGAACCAAATCCGTCGAAGGGTGAGCTGCCGCTGTTGCCGCTATCATTGTTGGAGTTGCCGTTTCCCGAGTTGCCGGAACCAGAGTCGTTGAAGCTATAGCCGTTATCTTGGCCGCGGCGTGATCTCCTCCCGTAGCCGTTTCCGAGCGATTCGTCGGGGGTTTGCTGGCTATCAGGTAGGGAAGAGCTGTTGTCGCCGCGCTCAAAGTCGCGCGTGCCGTCTTGCGTATTATTTGCTGCTCCTGCGGCGAAGGCCATATTCATCCGCTCTTTCACCGGATCGATCCATGCAAGCCCCAATAGAACGGCACCGACGGAAGCCGCACCCATCGTCCACGTGTTGATTGCCTGACGACGAGCGGGATTGTAAGGAATGTGCGCTCCCTTAAAAAGTGAGGCCCAGTGCGCTGTAGCATGAAGGGCCACCACGCCGCACATGGTGTAGGCGCTGATGATATGCACAACAACCCACGCATCATAGGCACTGCCGGCAAGGCTGATGCCGAGCGCCATCAAGAGATTGCTTGTGGCGAGGGAACTCGCTAACAATACCACCGCATTCACGATAAGAAGCACGGCGAGCACGAGGCGAATAGCACCAGTAAACGACATATTCTCACGTGTGTGTTGGCCCCCTGTCGCCGACTTTACGAGAGCGCCTGACATTTTCCGCGTAAGAAAAAGATGGATGCCGATTGTGACGAAGAAGAGCGCTCCCACGATCTCATGAAGCGTGTTTCCCGTCAGTAAATAGAACATCTCGAAAACCAACATCGCGACAAGCGCGATATCGACGATAAATCTCACCTTTGTCTGTTTCATCGTCCACCTCCTGAAGTTGCCGTTCACTATGAACGGCGAACCTAAAGGCAGGCTAAAAACGAT
>CANQTB010000058.1 GCA_947626665.1 uncultured Eggerthellaceae bacterium | reverse complement strand
GGATCCCACCAGCTCTCCACAATCGAAAGGCTTGTCTTCCCGCTTTTCTGGCGCGTTTGCTTCAGGTGCATCGTGGTCTCCTTCCGCCATCGGTCATTATACCATATTACGCCAGATTACGCGATTAAAATAATTTATCCAACTTGACAAAAATATAGCCCTTTGAACAGGGCCTATAGGAAAAATCTTAGCGGTTAGACTGCGGAACTATGGAGTTCCGAATGGTTTTTTTAGATTGGGATTAGCGCCATGTGACAAGAGGTATAAAACGAGTTCGATATTGCCACTGTTTGCCGCATCAGCAAGTGCAGACTCTCCATTTTTCTGGCACATATTAACATCAGCACCATAATCGACAAGGAGTTGTGTTATTGCAAGACTGCCAATGGCCGCTGCTTGGACGATTGGCGTAATCATCCGCACGGGGTTGGGCATTGAGATCGAGTCGTTATCTTCCTCGTAACTGTACCTCGCATTTGGATCCTCCCCTTGCTCTAAGCCTTGTCTAACAAGATCAGGATCGTTATTGACAATACCCATTGTCAAAAGTGAGCCCCGAAAGAAATTCTCAAGCTGAAACTCTTTCCAACGCCCGAATGGATTTCCATTATCAAGCATATTATTCTCCCAACATGATTGCTGCCGTTACAGACATAAGACCCGCTTTGTAGCCGACGATACATTAGGATTCTATCTTCAACCAGCGCAAGCATTGATCTTCGGAGGTGGTTTCTGCATCCATTGCGATGGCAACGGCATTGTCCGCCGGCCCGAAAACCGGTTCGATGATTTTGTTCTTCCTTTATTAAGTATCAAGGCGTCATCCCTCTCGAATCTCAACAACATTGACAAATCGGGATCTCATTTCTGCCCGTATAAAATCACATGCGCGGAAATACGTCGACCAAATGATCGTCTTTAAAGCGGCTCAGCTCGTCAGCGACGAGTATCTTTTTGATCGATTTCCTTGTTTTTTCCACCTAGCAATCTCTTAAAGACCTGTTTATAGGTTAGAGTTTGAAAATCGTTCGGGTGGTGGTATTATGGGACATGCTTCACCGATGTTTACGGTAAAATGATTTCGGACTATATCATCCACCTCGTATAGGAATATGCACAGCAAACTTTCCGTACTCACCGCAACACTAACCGCATCCTTGCAGATTGGGCGCAACAGTTGCGACGAATCTGCAAGTTGAGCAGAGCATACGCCACCGGCAAACGCGAGGGCCTTTCGGCCTGAGTGCTTGACGCACTATGCAAAAGACCCTTTCGTCTACGGTGTTTAGCCGCCAAACCTTGCCGTCCATAGCATACGGAAAAGAGCCATGGGCAAAGAATGCAGGCTATGATGCCCAAATCAATCCATCTTTCCTTGCAAGCTGACTGTTTGCTTGGCTGTCTTACTGCCGAGAAGGTTCAACAAGCACTCTCCATGCTCCTGTTTTCCGTGAACCTACCCGCTCAACAATGCCCTTCTCGCGAAGAGTGCTCGATATACGGTATACCTTGCTTTCGCTGAAACCAGTTGCCTGGGCAATCCTAGGATAAGTTGCCGCTGGGTTATTTTTCATAACATCAAGAACAGCTCTCTGATCAGCGTCGAGATTTATCTCGTCATTCGATGGCGAGATATTTGATTCTCTCGCCTTCTCAAGCGGCAGGAAAATGCTCGACTGTTCGGGGTTCACCCGCTCGCTGAGCACCGGTTATCCATTCGCAGCAGGAACTGCTCTCGCTCATCGAAAGCAATATCGATTAGCCGCGCGCTCGTCGGATGAACCTTCCCGTCGCTGCCGGCTTTCGCTGCACTGTTTTTCTCAAGTAGCAAGCTCATACGACTGATGATGAAAACGGTCGGAATCCCTTTATGTATTGCGCGACCCTATTCGCGATCGACATCTGACGAAAGAATCCTCCAACTACCGCGAGTGCCATTCTCGCGAATCAGAGCACCCTCTTTACGAAGCCCTGCTATGATTCTCTCGATATGCCGTTTGCTCATTCCCAAGCTATCTGCGATGCTCTGCGCACTGATTCTCGGATTGCCTGCAATGAGATGCAGTACTTGTTCTTCGGTTGTTGCGGTTCCACCGCTAACATTACCGACATCATTACCGACATTACCGACATCATTACCGACAGACCCAACGGCAAGCGGCAGGAAAATGCTCGACCGCTCGGGGTTCACTTGCTCGCTGAGCACCGGTCTCCCAAAACCTGCCGAAGTCCACTTCTTCACCATGTCGGGAATGCCGCCCCCGGCGCGCTCTCCGATGTTGATGAGCGTGAACATCTTCATCATCGTCTCGTTGCGCGGGTCGGAATTTCCGCCGATGTAGGCGTCTTCTATGCCGACGCGGAAGCCGCCGGGGTTGGAGAAGTGAAGGCCGTCCTCCCTCCATAGGAAGACGACGCCGCGGCGCTCGTTGTAGTCCGCGTTCGTGAGGCAGTTCGCAATGGCCTCGCGCAGGGCGTCGTGAGCCTCCGTCTCGTCAATGCGCCGGCTGTTCTCATCGAGCCTGAAGGGCACGCTGATGGCCTGCTTCATGTTGTTGAAGACGCGCCTGAAGAAATCGAAGACGTTGCCCGACCAGCTATCGTCCTGCGATGTGATACGGCCCTGCCACCTCTCGTCCGTGCCGAGTTCTTGGCGGTAGTCCAGGAAGTAGTGCGGGAACTCCGCCATGATTCGCCATTCCTCGCCGAACATGAGCAGGCCCGCGCTCGTCGGATGGACCTCCCCGTCGCTGCCGGTTCTCGCAGCGCCTATCCTGCACAGGAACTCCTCGTCGGGGAGGTCTGCCCATGCGTGGGCGCTGTGGTGCAGCTCGTAGCTTCTGCGGTAGGAGCCGATGGTCTCCGCAGACAGGTCACCCACGGACAGACTCTCGTGCAGGCGGGTGTCCACGGATTCGTCCGAGGCGTCGCGGTACATCGCCTGCATCTCATTCGATGAGCAGCGGTAGTCGCCCTTGTGGTCGCGCCTGTACGTGCCCGTGACGGGATTGCCGTTTACATATACCGGCCTCAGGCGCCTGTCGGCACGCGGCACCTTTATGACGATCAGCTCCTTGCCCCCGGCGCTCTCGATGGTGGCATCCCTGCCGGACATCACGCAACAAGAGAGCTTGTCGGGGCTGTGGGCGGCGTTCCAGAAGTCGTCGAGCATCTTGTCGGCATCACTAAGCCCAACGACTTCCAGAGTGCCGTCCTTGCGCTCCTTAGCTCCGAGCACGATGACTCCGCCCTCCGTGTTCGCGAAGGCGGAAACCGTCTCCCAGATGCTCTTCGGCAAGCCACCTTGGGCTGCCTTGGCCTCGAGACGGTTGTTCTCCCTGTAGGTTTCGAGCTTGGCTATATCCATGCAGCGGCCTTTCTCGTCCACATTATTTTACCGCCCAGCTCACTCTCACGATACTTTGTGTTCCCATTTGCATGGCATCGCGGCTTAGAAAGCAATATCGATTAGCCGCGCGATTCAAGATCAGGTCGTTGCTCCACGAGCGACACAACCTCTTCGCGCGATGAGACGCCGAGCTTTCGGTAGATGCTTTTGACGTGTGTGCGAACGGTGCTTTCGGAAAGCACGAGCATGTTCGCGATATAGGTGATGCCGTGCCCCCGTCCGAGAATATCGAGAATCTGCGTCTCGCGCGGCGAGAGGCCATGTTTTTGGGCAAGTTCCCGACAGCGCTTCGACGTGTCGACCGTCGGCGCCGGCTCTTCCCGCCGTTCATGATAGTGCCGCCAATTGGTGAAGAGCGGAACGGCTAAAAGGAACGCGAAATAGAACGTGCTGACGACAAGCAGCACCGGCCCGCCATCCTGATATTGCATGAGGGGGAGCAAGCCGACGGAGCGCCCTACCATGCTCACCACCGCAAAGCTCGCAAGCGTCATCCCGAAGATAAGCGCGGGGGAGAACTCCCTCGCATGGGCCATCGCATTGAGGCTCGCAATCGCTAGGATACCCACGGCGGCATAAAGCACATAGGAGAGCCATCCCGCCAACCATAGAGGGCCCGTCGCTTCGGGAAAGCTGTTCAAAATGATGAGAAACAGCGCGAAGAGCGGGATGAGGAGCTGATGGATGAACGGAAGCAGGGGGTTCGCCTTCTTCAGGAAGGCGAGCGGCGCGACGAGAACGGCCCCGATCAATCCGCCGATGACCTCCGCGTTGATGAGATTGAAGGCGACGAACCTCCGAACGCTCAGCATCAAAGCGAGGACCATCAGCCCGACGAGGGGAACGGCGAGCAAGGCCGCCATCTGCTTCAGGCTTTTCGCAAGGCCCTCATTGGCTCCTACAGAGAAGGCCTCGTCGGAGGCCTTCTCGATACCGCCTCGCGATGAGACCGCAGGTGCTTCCTCCCTTTCTGGCTGTCTTTCGCCCCCTTGGCCCTTGGGCTTCTCGGGTATGTCAAGCGCATGCTTCCATGCCTTCCAAACGGGAAGCGCGATTCCCATGCAGGTGAGCACCATGAAAACAAGCAAGCCGATGGAAAGGGCAACCGCGGAAAGCAACATCTCCACCAACGACGCGCACCCCACCATGACGCCGATCCAGAACAGCGATTGGCGCAGGTTGTATGCGAAAAGGATCGTCGCCCAGGCAATGGAGATCACCACGAGGCCGAAGCCCGCAAGCGCGCCGCCAAGAAAAGCGAGGATATTTCCCCCGGCAGCTCCCCCATCCGTCGCAAGAGCAAACGCAAGAAGCGCCGGACCGCCAATGGTGCCAAGCGCGGCAACGGTTATCAGTGCGGGACTGCCGGGAAGCTTTGGCGAGCGAAATGAGAGGAAAGCCTCCAGAAGCGCTATGACGGTCGTTGCGATGAGCATCGACCAGACAAATGCATCCATCGTGGCGCTTGACTCGGGAAAGCCATTCGCAAAGAGAAGGAGATTGGGGGAGTAGATGGGCATCGTAGCGAAAAACGCGATGAAGAGAAGATGCTCTGGCTTTATGTTGAGCAAAAACCTCATGGGAAAATCGAACCGCCCCTCCGCAACTCCTTGGGAAAAGTATAGCGCAGATTGCGGCGCTCCTTCTTCTTGAGATGAAATAACTTAGGGCACCATTCCCTTCCGCGTTTTACCATAATGGCATCTGACCTGCGAAAAAAGATAGCCTACCCCATTTCCGCGATGCCTGATTTCGAAAAATACCCTCGGAGCGTGAGCAGGTTACCCTTGTTAAGCGATAACGGCGAAACCTGAATATCACTACCCTTTTGGCCATTGGTTTTGCCTGTCATGATCGCGCCGTATCGCACCGACAACACACTGGCGCACACTGAAGCAACTTCGCGGCCCAGTGGCTTCGTGACTTCGCTTGGGACGACGGGCGATCAAAGACAGTCGACAGAGACGATCAAGGAGGCTTGAATGGAAAAGGAAATGGGAACCCATAACGGCATTTCCCGTCGCGCCTTTTTAGGCATCGGCGCGGTGGCGGCAGTCGCGGCAGGGCTTTCCGGATGCGCACCCCAATCGCAGGGCAGTGCGTCGAACAGCTCATCGGGGTCCAGCTCGAGCGGCTCGGCAGCACCGACTGACACCAACGCCGGCGCCGTCGACACCAGCTGGATGAACCCGCCCGCCGAGGTAACCGACTTCGCGAAGGAGTACGAATGCGACGTCGTGGTAGCCGGCCACGGCTTTGCCGGCATCACTGCCGCACGCGAGATCGCCGAGGAAGGCAAGCACGTCATCCTCATCGAGAAGCAGCCCGAAGAGAGCTACGCGGCAACCGGAAACGAGTTCGCCTCACTTAACGCTGCCGTGCTACAGGAGCGCGGCGTTCCGCACATCGACCCCGTTGAGTTCTACCAGAACTTCATGAAGATCACTGCGAACCAGCCGAACCCTTCGCTCGTCATGGCGTTCGCGCAGAACTCGGAGGTAAATTCCAATTGGTACCTCGATCACCTGACCGAGGAAGAGCTCTCCACGATGACGACCGCCTTCTTCCCGCCCACCGAGCACCAGCTGAGCGAACTCTCGGGCATCAAGTTCTGGCCGAGCGTCTGCAGCTTCTATGGCGGATGCAATCAGACGCGCATCCAGATGAGCAACCAAGAGGCCGCCGAAGATACCGGCAATGCCGAGTTCCTTTTCGGAACCACCGCCGAGTACGTGATTATGGAAGATGGCGCCGTGGCGGGCATCGTGGCGAGCGATTCTGACGGTTACATCAAGTTCACCTGCAAGGCCGTCGTGCTCGCTTGCGGCGGTATGGGCGGCAACCCCGATATGATGGCCTACTTCATGCCCGACATGGCACGGGCCCTGACCGAAGGCGAGAACCTCACCTCGATGTCGGCAAACGACGGGCGTGGCGTGCAGATGGCCTATTGGGCGGGCGCGCACCTCGAGACGACGCCGATCCCCGGCATGAACATGAAGGGCCTTTCCGTCCCCGGCAAGATGAACTGCCTTCCGCAAGCCGTGTGGTTGGACGAGAACGGCCAGCGTTTCTGCAACGAGTTCTACCCCACCGCCGAGCAACGCGGCTACCAGACGGCCTACATGAGCCGCCAAACGAAATACGCCGTGGTGGACAACAACTTCCCGACCTATCGTCAATACACCATTCCCCAGCACGCCGGATTCGATGCAACCGAGGCGAACATCCAATCGCTGCGTGATGCGCTCGATGAGGCGTATGCGAAATTCAACGGCACCTACGTTGAGCCTGCCGAGGATGAGAGCGCGCAGAACACCGCCATGGAGGCGGCACCCAGCGGCGAAGGCGGAGCGCCCGCTGGCGGCGGCGAGGGCGGCGCTCCCGCTGGCGGCCCCGAGGGAGGCCCTGGCGGCGGTGGCGGCGGCCCCATGACCGATGCCGAATATATCGCCGACGATACGCTCGAGGGCCTTGCCTCCCAGCTCGGCCTGACCGGCGAGGCGGCGACGAACTTCGTCGAATCCATCAATCAGTGGAACACGTTCTGCGAAAACGGCGTGGACGAGCAGTTCGGGCGTGCCACCGAGGTCCTGTTCCCCGTGAACACCCCGCCGTACTACGCCGTGAAGTTCGACCCTGCCCTCGGCGAGACCATGGTGACGATGGGCGGCATCCTCACCGACGGCAAGCAGAACGCCATCGACAAGGACTACAACCCCATCCCCGGCCTGTATATGTCTGGCAACGACTGCGGCCGTCGTTTCGGCTATGAATACGTGACGCCGATTCCGGGCTGCTCGCTGGCATTCGCCCTTGTGCTCGGACGTGAGTGCGGCAAGCACGTCGTCGAGTTCCTCGAGTCGTAAGTTCCTCGAAAAGCGACATCAAAAGCAACATCGTGCTAACGCCCCCTCATCCGCTCGGGTGAGGGGGCGTTTTGTCTTACAGGTTCGCTTAGTAAGTTAGCGAGGGTTCTTCTCGTGCTCAAGATTTCCCCGTTACCTGGCTGAGTGTGCTCTGCACACGAGGGTAAAGGTAAAAGGGGAAAGATTGCGTGCGAGAAGAAGCCGCAGCGTCAGCTAGTTCCGCTGTTTGGAAAAACAGCGGAACTAGAGAAATCGGAATTGGACGGTTCGCAGACCCCAAGCATTGCAGGTATCGAAGCCGAAGGCCTTGAAAACGCCCGGCTGCAAATCGAGCGACCGCGCGCCATTCATCATGCCCCCGCAGTCGTTGACGGTCGCATAGACGGTCATGCCGTTGTAGCGAATCTCGACGGTTTTGCCGAGAAGCGATCGGTAATTCGGCCACGCCATCGGCACGGCAACGCCCATCGACCAGTCGTCGCACACGTCCCCTGTCGCAGTGACGCCGGGGTTTGGCGTGTAAGGGTCAGACGATCCCCCATAGGCCGAAGCGACGCCGCTCTGCCAGCCACCGCCATCATCCGTGCCCTCGTCAGGCTTCGGGTCGGGGACTACCGGCGTATCTCCGGAAACTGCCTCTTGACGGTCGGTTGTATTGCTGTTGTCGGCAATCTGCCCTTCGGCTTGCGGACTGCGCTGCAACCCTGCAGCCTGCGAGGCCAACGCCTCAAGGCGCTTCTTCTCCTCGGCATCCTGTGACCGCTCAAGCTGCGCTTGGGCATCCGCCACAATTTGCTCCGCCGCGGCCTTTTTATCACCTAGCTCGGCAAGTTTGCGTTCCTGTTCGACCTTTTGGGCGTTGAGCTTTTCTGATATCTCTTGGAATTCGGCTTGGCGCTGCTTCTGAAGCTGAACCTCGTCTGCCTGATGGTTCATGATCTGTATGAGATAATCGATATTGCGCAGAAAGTCGAAGAAATTCTCGGAATCCAAAAGCAGTCCGAGGTACGAACCTTCATTTTCCGAACGATATTCGAAGCGCATGGATTGTGAAAGATCATCACGTCCTTCCAAGAGCGCTTCTTGCGCCTCGAGCGCGGAGGCCGCACTTTCATCGATCTCAGCCTGCAGCTCGTCGATCTGGTCTTGAAGTGATTGATATTCGGCAGCGATGACCTCCATCTGAGACTCGGCATCGTTGAGCAAGGCCTTCGCCTCCGCCGAGGATATCTCGTCGGCAAACGCGAGCGAGCCGCGCGCAGGGCCTGCGCTCAGGCAGAGCAGCGCACAGGCACAAAGCACGTATGCGAGCACGCAAAGCGCAGCACGGCACGCCCGTCCCCGCGCTTTTTCGTCACCCAATTGTCTCCCTTGTTGGGAAGCGATATTCAAACTGCCCCTCTTTCCGAATACTTTCGAAAGGATAGCAGGTATCAGGCAGGATCGTCATACCTTCCGTCCATCATCCATAAAGGCTCCCGCAGTTCCCGCAGTTTCCTTACGATCGTTTCCTTGCAATTCTCACCGATCCGCAACATCCTCATCCCACCAGTTGCAAATCTGATAAGCTTGCTTCATTGCGCATTCGCGCAGGTTAATGGACAAATGCGCACGTTTCCGTGCGCGTCGCACCACGTGACGAGGAGCTTGAAATGTCGAACGATCCCAGTGTTGCCAATGCCTCTGCCAACGTCTCTTCCGAAGAACGCCTCTCATGGCTGGAAAATCCCGAAGTGTTTCGCGTCAATCGCCTTGACGCGCATTCGGACCATGCCTTCTTCGGCATCGAAGATGACTATCACACACGAAAGAACACCCTCATCCAAAGCCTGAACGGCAACTGGAAGTTCGCTTGGAGCCCGTGTCCCGCGAAACGCCCCGAGAACTTCTTCGAAGAGGGCTTTGACGATTCCTCGTTCGGCGACATCCTCGTACCCGCGCACATCGAGCTGCAGGGCTACGACCGCATCCATTACACGAACACCATCTACCCATGGGAGGGCCACACGTTTCTCCGTCCGCCGCAAATCGATTGGGACTACGATCCCGTGGGAAGCTATGTCTGCACCTTCGATGTGGACGAAGCGCTGCGCAACAAGCGCATCTGCATCTCGTTCCAAGGCGTTGAGCAGGCGCTTTTCGTGTGGCTGAACGGCGTGTTCATCGGCTATTCCGAAGACACCTTCACGCCGGCTGATTTCGATCTCACCGAGGCCATCAAAGACGAGGGCAACCGTCTGTGCGTGGAGGTTTACAAGCGCACGAGCGCCGCATGGATCGAAGACCAAGACTTCTTCCGCTTCTCCGGCATCTTCCGCGATGTGTTCCTCTATGCCAAGCCCGACTTGCACGTGGAAGACATCTGGGCGAAGGCCTCCCTGCGCGACGACTATGCCACCGGCACCCTTTCCTTGGAGGTGAAGCTCTCCGTGAGCGAAAGCGGCACAACCGTGATGCTTAACCGGCTGCCCGAAGGCCTCACGACGCGACTCGTGCTGAAGAATCTCGCGAGCCGCCATCACGACAAGGTCCTCGACGAAGAGGTGGCACTCAGGTTCGAAAACGGTGTTTTTGTCACCGAAGAGTTCGAACTGCCCGAGGTGGAGGTGTGGAACCACCAGCATCCCGCCCTCTATGAGCTAACGCTTTGCCTCATGGGCGCGGACGGGCTGTTCAAGACCGCGGCGGTCGTGAAGATCGGCTTCCGCCGCTTCGAGATGATCGACAAGGTGATGTGCCTGAACGGCGAGCGCCTCGTGATCGAGGGCGTGAACCGTCACGAATGGAGCGCCGAGACCGGCCGTGTGATCACCGAGGCGGAGATGCGCCAAGATATGGAGATCTTCGCACGCAACAACATCAGCGCCGTGCGCACCTGCCACTACCCCGACCAGAGCCTTTGGTATGAGCTCTGCGACGAGGCGGGCATCTATGTGATGGACGAGACGAACCTCGAGAGCCACGGCTCGTGGCAGAAGCTCGGTAAGCCGGAGCCCTCATGGAACGTGCCGGGCAACCTGCCCGAATGGGAGGCGTGCGTGGTCGACCGCGCTACATCGATGCTTGAGCGCGACAAGAACCATCCCTCGATCCTTTGGTGGTCGTGCGGCAACGAGTCCTTCGCCGGCACCTGTATCCTCGCGATGGCGGAGTTCTTCCGTCGTCGCGACCCGAGCCGCATCGTGCATTACGAGGGCGTGTACTGGAACCGCGACTACGACGACATCTCCGACGTTGAGAGCCGCATGTACGCCACGCCGTGGGACATTCGCGAATACTTGGAGAACGACCCGCAAAAACCTTTCGTGAACTGCGAATACATGCACGACATGGGCAACTCGCTCGGCGGCATGGAGAGCTACGTGGAGCTGGCGGAGGAATTCCCGATGTATCAGGGCGGCTTCATCTGGGACTACATCGATCAGGCGCTCTACACGACCGACGCACTCGGGCGCCGCGTGCTGGGCTACGGCGGCGATTTCTCCGACCGCCCGAGCGACTACAACTTCAGCGGCAACGGCCTCGTGTTCGCCGACCGCACCGAAAAGCCCGCGATGGCGGAATCGCGCTTCTGGCACCAG
>CANQTB010000057.1 GCA_947626665.1 uncultured Eggerthellaceae bacterium | reverse complement strand
GCGCGGCTTTTGTCATAAACATCTGCGCCGATTTTGGCAAGGGCATTGACAACGCGGGTAACGGCCTTTTCGTTGCCGGGCACGGGCGTCGCCGAGATGATGACCGTATCGCCTTCTTCGATATCGATCGTACGATGCTCCCCCGAGGCGATGCGTGCGAGCGCCGAAAGGGGCTCGCCCTGCGAACCGGTGCACATAATAACTACTTTATCAGGTGGGATGTCTTTCAGATCGTAGGCGTCGATGATGTCGTTATCCTCGATGTTGAGGTATCCGAGCTTGCGCGCGATGTCGGTGTTTTGGATCATCGAGCGACCGGTCACAACAACCTTCCTGCCATTTGCAATGGCGGCATCGCAAATCTGCTGCATGCGATGAATATGGCTGGCGAATGAGGCGATGATCACGCGCCCCTTAGCCTGCGCGATAATCTGATTGAGCACTTTGCCGACCTCGGCCTCCGAGGGGGTGAAGGTCTGATTCTTTGCGTTCGTGGAATCGCTCATGAGCAGATCGACGCCAACTTCCCCCGCTCGCGTGATTGCGGCAAAATCCGTATGCACACCATCGATGGGTGTTTGATCGAGCTTGAAGTCGCCCGTGTGAAGCACGTTTCCCGCCGGACTTTGAATAAAGAGACCGACGGCTCCGGGAATCGAGTGGTTCACTGCGAAGAACTCTATGGTGAAGCAACCGAGGCGGATGGTCTGCCCCGGTTGAATTTCAACGAGCTTCGCGTTCGTGATACGATGCTCGGCAAGCTTGCCTTCGATCAGGCCCAGCGTTATCTTTGTCGCATAAATAGGCACTTCGCGGCCGAGGTCCTTCAAAAGATAGGGAAGGCTTCCCGTGTGATCTTCATGGCCATGGGTGATCACGATGCCGCGGAGCTTCTCGGCATTTTCCAGAACATAGGTGTAATCAGGCAGGATGAGATCGATCCCGGGATGGTCATCGTCGGGAAATTCAAGACCGGCATCATCGAGAAACATATCGCCCTTGCATTCAAAGGCGCACATGTTCTTCCCAATCGCATCAAGGCCGCCGAGGGGCACGATTCTCAAGCGGGCAGAAGGGTCTTTTTTGGTAGAGGAGAAGTCGTTTCGCTTCTTCTGGTCCTCGCTCCTGCCGCCCTCTTTCTTGCCTTTCCTCCTCCCTGCGTCTTCCTTGCTGAGCTGCGGACGCTCACGATCCAGATTCACATGGCGAAAGGTCTGCGTACGGCGCTTTTTCGCCTTTTGGTCGCGAGGCTTCGGCTCTGCTTGCGTTTTCTCGGCCCGACGCTCATCGGAAGGCGAAGACGCATCGTGGGCTTGCTTATGAGACATAGGGCAAAACTCCTACTTCTTCCATGATCTTTGCAAGGCGTTCGGATTGCGCCTTTGTGGCGCGAACGAGAGGAAGGCGAACGCCGCCAACCGGAAATCCCGTCAACGCAAGCGCTTCTTTCACCAAGATGGGATTGGATGTCTCAAACAAACCCTCCATCAACGGGAGAAGCCTTTTATGGGCCTTGTATGCTTCCTCAAATTCGCCCCTTGCGCAGAGTTTGGCGATTTCGCCCATACGGCGCGGAGCAACATTTCCAATCGTCGATATGACGCCGGCCCCACCAAGCTTCATGATGTCGTAGGTGGCAGAGTCATCACCGGAGTAAACGCAGAATCCCTCAGGAGCGCCATCGATGATGGCCTTGATCTGATCGAGATCCCCGGAGGCCTCCTTCACGGCAACGACGTTCTCGCAATCGCGCGCAAGGGCAAGCGTTGTTTCCGCTTTCATATTGATGACGCAACGGCCGGGAATGTTATAGAGAATGATCGGCAGCTCAACAGCTGCGGCGATCGTCGAGAAATGGGCATACAGGCCTTCTTGGGGAGGCTTGTTGTAATAAGGCACGACGCACATGAATCCATCAACGCCGAGCTCTGCAACATCGCGGGCGAAATTCACCGTGTCGGCCGTGCAATTGTCGCCAACGTTTGCGACAATGGGAATTCTCCCATCTGCAGCTTCGAGAACAGCCCGAAAGAGCTCCATCTTCTGGGGATAGAACACCGTCGGGCTCTCCCCTGTCGTACCGTTTACGACAAGGCAATCCACGCCGCCCTCAATAAGGCGATTGGCCAGCTCTTGAGCGCGGTTGAGATCGAGTTCAAGAAAGTCGTCGAAAGGCGTGACCATCGCAACGAGCATGCGTCCGAATACGGGGACGTTTGTTTCCATAGGGTCCTCCTTCGATGAAGGATCATCCCGCCCATATCTTAAGAAAACGATGGGCGGGAAACTCTTTAATCTTGCATAAAGTTTTCAAGACCGATGATGAGGCCGTCGCGATCGCCGACGCTCCTGATTCCCAAAAGCACGCCGGGCATATATGATTCGCGATCCCAAGAATCATGGCGTATTGTCAGCGTTTGCCCGAAGGAACCGAATACGACCTCTTGGCTTGCGACAAAACCGGCAGATCGCACCGAATGCACGTGAACGCCTTCATATTCGGCGCCGCGAGCGCCTGAAAAGCCCTCGCGCTCGCTTTCTTTTCCCGGCACCTTGCCGGCAGTGCACAGCGCTTCTTTTCTCGCATCGGCGATGAGCTCCGCCGTGCGTATAGCCGTGCCGGAAGGCGCGTCGGCCTTCTTCTCATGGTGGAACTCGATAACCTCCGCCTCGGGAAAATAAGGCGCGGCCGCACGTGAAAACTCCATCATGAGGACTGCGCCGGTCGTGAAATTCGGAGCGTAGAAGAGGCAGGTTCCTGAGGGAGCATCGGCGGCGAGGGCCTTGAGCTGGTCCTCCGTCATGCCGGTGGTGCCGACGACGCAATCGATGCTGCGAGCAAGAGCGGCACGCACATTGTGCTCAACCGTGTCGGGACGCGTGAAGTCGACGAAAACATCTATTGCCGTGTCTTCGAGGGCATCCTCAACAGACAAAAAGACCGGAAAATCATAAGGGGCATCGGCGGCAATGTTGGTCGCAGCAGGATCGATGCCGCAAACTACCTCCATGTCATCGGCAGCCGTGACGGCTGATACGATCGTTTTTCCCATACGCCCTTCGCATCCGCATACGGCTACTTTAATTGGAATACCCATGGTTCTCCTCACCGCCAAATCGTATCGTCTCTCAGGGACAAAAGCTTTTCGGACATCGAAGCGAACGGACGATCAGTTCATCTCGTGCCTGCGTCGTGGTGTGCGTCCATCAGAGGAGGATCTATCATGGCCTCCTCTATCGTGGCCTCCTCTATCATGACGCCGATCGTCATGCGATGATTTTCTCGAATTGGGCGCATCCGGCTTATCGAGGCGATCAAGCGAGATCTTGCCCGTTTTCGGATCGACCTCAATCACTTTCACGTGCACCGTATCGCCGACTGAAAGAACCTCGTCAACCGAGGAAACGCGTCCGTTGGCCACGCGCGAGATATGAAGCAGGCCATCCTTTGTGGGGGTGAGGCGGATAAACGCACCGAAGTCCTTGATGCTGACGACCTCGCCCTCGTATTCCTCCCCTGCCTCGGGATCATGTACGATGTCGAGAATGCGCGCCTTCGCCGCGGCGCCTGCCGCCGCATCCACCGATGCGATATGAATCGTGCCATCCTCTTGGATATCGATCGTCGCACCGGTTTCCTCTTGAATTCCCCGAACGACTTTACCGCCCGTGCCGATGACGTCGCGAATACGGTCCTGTGGAATGTGGATCGTTTCGATCCGTGGTGCCGTTTCCTTAAGGCCGGCGCGCGGTTTGTCAATCACGTCGAGCATGGCATTGAGAATGAACGCACGCCCCTCATGTGCCTGGGCGAGGGCCGCCGCGAGAATCTCAACGGATAGCCCACGTGCCTTGTTATCCATCTGAAGTGCGGTGATGCCTTTTTCCGTTCCGCAGACCTTGAAGTCCATATCACCAAGGAAGTCCTCAAGGCCCTGAATGTCGGTGAGGATGACGACATCGTCGCCCTCCTTGATAAGCCCCATCGCCACGCCGGCAACGGGCGCTGAAAGCGGAACGCCCGCGTCCATGAGGGCAAGTGTCGAGCCGCACGTGGAGGCCATTGAGGATGATCCATTCGATTCGAGAACCTCCGAAACCACGCGAATCGCATAGGGGAAATCGTCCACCGAGGGCAACACGGGGATCAGCGCGCGCTCAGCGAGGGCGCCGTGGCCGATTTCGCGCCGTTTTGGCGCGCCGATACGTCCCACTTCGCCGGTGCAGAACGGCGGGAAATTATATTGGTGCATATAGCGCTTGCCCTCAACAGGCTCAATGGTATCGAGGCGTTGCCATTCGCTCAGCATGCCAAGCGTGCAAACGGAGAGCACCTGGGTCTGACCACGCTGGAACAGGCCCGAGCCATGAAGGCGCGGAAGGTATCCTGCTACGATATGAAGCGGTCGAACCTCATCGACGCGACGGCCGTCGGCGCGTTCCCCTGTCTCGATCACCATGGTGCGCATGGCCTTTTTCTCAAGGGCCTTGCAAGCGGCAGCAATGTCGGAGGCCCAAGACATCTGCTCGTCCTCATTGAACTGTGTGGCCTTGATTTCCTCTTTCAGCGCTTCCACCTTCGCCATACGGCTCTGCTTGTCGGCGTCGCGAAGGGCGGCGGACATGCGATCGAGAAACGGTGCTACGCGCTCGTCGATCTGGGGATCGGGAACGTGCAGCTTGTATTCCATCGGCTCGGGGTGAACCTTTTCAAGAAAAGCCGCCTGGGCCTCGCAGAACTTTGCGATCGCCTCTTGGCCAAATGTCATTGCTTCGAGCATATCCTGCTCGCTGATTTCCTTGGCGCCTGCCTCGACCATCGAAATATAGTCCGTCGTGCCTGCGATAACCAGTTCCAAGTCGGAACGTTTTTCCTCTTCGTAGGTGGGGTTTACGATGAACTCATGGGTATCGACGTCGCGGCCGATACGTACGCATGCAGCCGGTCCATCGAAGGGAACCCCTCCGGCCAGAAGCGCCGCCGATGCGCCGCCAACGCAAATCACATCGGGTTGGTTCTTCTCGTCGCAGACCAAGGTGGTCGCGACGATTTGCACTTCATATTTGAATCCATCGGGAAAGCCCGGGCGAATCGGACGATCGATCATGCGAGCCGTCAGCGTGCCTTTATCGGTCGGTTTCGTCTCGCGCTTCAAATACCCTCCGGGGATCCTGCCGACCGAGTACATTTTCTCGAGGTAGTCGACCGTCAGCGGGAAGAAGTCGTAATCGCGTTCCTCATGCGAAACGACGGCGGTGACGAGAATGCTTGTATCGCCTTGGGTGACGAGCACGGCGCCCGTCGCCTGTTTGGCAAGCTCTCCCGTCTCGAAGCGATAGGTTTTCCCGTAAAGCTCAAATTCTTCGACGATTTTTTCCATATGGTTTCTTTCCTTCTCCTCTTCTCCGAAATCGCCCCATGCGACTTTCGGTTTCTCCGGCATCGCCTCGTATTCGTTGAAGCGACCCTATAACACAAGGCCCGCCGAGCGCGGACCTTGAAAGCGAACGCCTAACTCTTAGATGTTGTCGCGGATGCCGAGCCTTTTAATAAGATCGCGATACGCATCGATATCACGGTTCTTGATATATTTCAGCATTCCCCGTCTTTTACCGATAAGCATCATCAACCCGCGGCGCGTATGATTGTCCTTCTTGTGGACCTTCAGATGCTCGGTGAGGTTGCGAATGCGCTCGGTAAGTATCGCGACCTGCACCGCAGCGCTGCCCGAGTCGGTTTCCGTTTTGCCGAATTCCTTGATGATCTCGGCCGTCTTCTCCTTCGAGATACTGTCTTTCGATGCCATTTTCCTATCCTTTCGTGATTACCTTCATCATCCCTTTTCCGGGAAACGATGGCGGCATTCCGTCGAATCCAAGGAAAGGGCGAGCATTCATCGAAAAGAGCCGTGAATGCAACTTATCTATTGTAGGGTATCGACGGCCTCCTTACAAGATGGAGAAAAATCGAGACCTGCCGTAAGGAGAAAATCGACCGAATGGAGCGGGCTTCCAAGATGCTCGCGGACAAGTTCTTGCGCAAATGAGAGAACATCAAAGCTCGCATTTGCATCGCATGGGGTTTCTGCTATGACCGAGAACGGCGTCATAAGGAAGAAACGGGCGAAATTCGCGGCATGAACGCTCGTTGAGCGTGCGGCTGTTTCGAAGCGACACCCTTCGCATACAAGCCCCCCATCGCGTGCGCTCATACCAAGGACAGTTGCCTGCTTTTCGTCGGTTTCGATCGGCGAGCCGCAGATGACGCATTCGTTCAACTCGGGCCTCAATCCAATATAGGCAAGCGCTTTCAAAATAAAAGCGGCGCTTATGGCGACAAGGCTGCGAAGAGGAGCGGTTCCTATGGTTTGCATCGCCGCCCTTCCTGCCGCATAAAGTATCGGCGTTTCAAGGTCGTCATGGCTTGCCTTCTGAAGCATCTCGGCGATGATCGAGGCACCCGACATCCGCTCAGGCTCAGAACCGACGCTCAAAAAGGTTTTTGCCCTTCGTGCTTCCTGAATGATCGAGAGGCTCTTACCCGTCGCGCAAAGCACATCCACTTCACTGAAAAGCTCAAGGCGGGACGCAAGGCCTGCCGAAGGTTTTCTTCCGGATTTCGCGATCGCCCGAAGGGGCGTTCCTGCTTCGGTGATGATCGTCACGATGAGATCGGTTTCTCCGAGCGCGGTCTTGCGCACGACGATACCGCGTGCTTTGAACGGCGGAGCTGCCATTGCACAGGCCTAAAAGACGTTGGATGCGTTTTGTATGGCGAGGATGCTGCCGTCATCGTCATACGTGATATAGCCCCTTACGCTCTGAGGCTCGCTTTCCGCCTTGATCCCATTCGCTGAATACGTGACAAAGCGGGCGGTGATGACAAACTCGCAGGTGCTGTTGCTTGTGAATGCGACATCGTCAACCGACAATATCTCGTAGGATTCACCATCGATATCCACCGTCTGTGCGCTGGTGAGATAATCCCATGCCATGCCCTCGAACTTCGTCGCACGCGAGACGGCGATGTATACGGTAACGGTTTCACCCGACTTCAGCTCTTCGCCCTCCGCTGGCTCGGTATAGGCGGCGCAGCCCTCGGTATACGAGTCGTCTATCACGGTGGCGACATTGACGGCGTATCCTTCATTCGCTATCGCGCTTTGCGCATCCTCAGAGGACATCCCCGCAACGTGGGGAACCGTATAAGGCACCGCCACGGAAACATTGATCGGCAACGCCGCCTTGCCCTTCGTGCCGGCTTCAGGGCTTACCTCCAATACGGTGCCAGCCGGTTCATCTGATTTGAATTCAACATAGGAAACGCGCCTGAATCCCTCTTTGGAAAGAAGCGATTCGGCCTCGTTGCGCATCTTGCCAACCAGATCAGGCACAACGCGAGCGGCAGAAATATGCACGACAACCGAGGCGCCCGCTTCAGCACGGGTGCCGATTGAAGGATCGGTGAGCAAGACGATGCCCTCTACGTCGTCGGATTTAACGGTTGAGGTCTTCACAACAAAACCGCGTTCCTCCAAAACGTAGGTAGCGTTCGCTTGCGACTCGCCGGCGACATCGGGGATGGTTTTTCCTCCCCAAAGCTCCATCGAATACGTAACACCAACGGCAAGAGCCACCACCGCCACGACGGCGACCGCCGCAATCGCAACGCGGCGAACATGTTTTTTATGGCCTTTGCGCTTCGCCTTCTTCTCATCGTTGGCAATGTATGACCGCGCTTGATTTTGCCCATCCGCGCCGGCTGTTGTCGCAGCTCGGCCAACGGCTTCCATTTTTCGCGTGATTTCAGCCCCATCCTCATAAGAGCTGTATTCGGCGTCGACCATCTGTTTGAGACCCGAAAGATCGCAGGTCTTTGCGCTATCGAGCTTTGCCTCCCCCATCTTTTCAGATCGATGGTCGCCCACATCGGCAGGCTTTTCGCTATCGTTTTCCGAAACGATGTGAGCACGTTCGCGGTCGTCGCCAACGATGTCGGATTCGTCAATTGCGAAGATCTCGGATGTCGGATCGTGATCTTGCTCGAAGAAGGCATCCGCTTCGCGTTCTTCGTGCGACGTTTCGCCATCGGTTAAGATGGGGCTGGATTGACTCGAAGGAAGAGGAGCACCGCATTCATCGCAGAATTTCGCACCATCGCGATTCTCGGTTTGACATGCGGGGCATTTCATAGACTGAATTCTCCTTGCTACGTTTTGGGTAAGTTGTTCCAGTCCAAGAGCAACATGAAATCATTGTATAAGAAAAATCAAGCAGTTTTAAGGCAAGATCACAAACCCTCACCATATCCAAACCGTTTTATCGTATTTATATCACGTCTCCAATTTTTCTTCACTTTTACCCGCAGGTCGAGGAACACTTTTTCTCCAAGCAAGAGCTCGAGATCCTTTCGCGCCTGGGTTCCGATGCGCTTGATCGTTTTGCCGCCCGCTCCGATGAGAATGCCTTTTTGGCTCTCGTGTTCCACATAGATGACGGCATAAATGCGCACAAGCCTGCCTTTTCGGTCGAAGGAGAGCTCCTCGGTTGATACCCCGACCGCATGGGGCACCTCATCGTTTGTGCTTCGCAGGATCTTTTCGCGGATGAATTCCGCCACGGTCGTCTCGATGGGAGCGTCGGTTTCCATATCGGCGGGAAACCAGAGGGGGCCTTCCGGAAGCAAGCGGGCAACCGCAGCGACAAAGGCCGGAACCCCCTCCCTCGTTTTAGCCGACGTCACGATGATATCGTCGAGTTCCAAAAGCCGGGTGAGCGCTTCCTTTTGCGAGGCGATTTGGCTCGCCGTGGCAACGTCGGCCTTTGTCAGAACGCCGATTTTGTTCGCATGGGCGGCGGCTATATGTTTTGCAACCCATTCGTCTCCCCTTCCTATCGGCGCGCTTGCATCGACGGCGAAGGCGATCGCATCCACTTCATCGAGTGTTTTGAGCGCCGTGGTATTCAGCTCTTCGCCAAGGGCATCGATGGGCTTATGTATCCCCGGCGTGTCGACGATTACAAGCTGAAAGGTCGGCTGCGTATAGACTGCGCGAAACCGATAGCGTGTCGTTTGGCTTTTCGATGAGGTGATCGCAAGCTTCTTTCCCATGATCGCATTGAGAAGCGATGATTTTCCTGCGTTCGGACGGCCGACGAGCGTGACAAAGCCCGAATGGAACACCTTTTCTGTGGTATGAGCTTTCGTTTTTGATGATGCCATCGGCTGCCTTTCTCACATTCCCCCGAGCTTGAGCGCCGCGGGGATAAAAATAAGGCACGCGACAACGAGCGAGCCGATTGCCGTGATGAGAACCGCTCCCGCAGCACAATCTTTCGCACGTTCAGCGAGAAGGTGGAATTCGGGTGAGGCGAGATCGACGACGGATTCAAGCGCGGTGTTCATCGTCTCAAAGGCGATGACCACCATGATGCATATGACGATGGCGATCCACTCAAATGCCCCTATCCGCAAAAGGAAGCCAAGGAAAATGGCGAAAAGGCCGATCGCGAGCTGTATCTTGATGTTCCGTCCGTATTTGAAGGCTTTCAAAATTCCCGATGCTGCATAGCGGAATGCTTCTCCGATCGTGCAACGGGCCTTCTGCGGGGCCTTCTCCTGAAGCTGGTCGGTCATTTCCCGCCGTTCTTTGTTTTCCATAAGGAAAGAAGCTCGCGCTCACGGGCCTCCATCACGAGAGCATCCTCGTCGCGCACATGGTCATAGCCTAAAAGGTGAAGCATCCCGTGCACCACAAGAAGATCCAGCTCATCTGCAAAGGTCGTAGCGAACTCCTCGCATTGAGCACGCGCCACCTCAGGGGCGATGATCACATCACCCAACTCGAAAAGCTCGCTTTCCTCGTCGCCGAAATCGTCATCAGCCTCGGTATCGCAGGCAAATGAAAGCACATCGGTCGGACGGTCGATATGGCGATAGCGGTTATTCAGTTCCTGAATTTCCTCCGATGAAACGAAGCTCAGCGATGCTTCCGCTTTGTCGGGGCAGTCTTGCTGCTCCATGACGAAGGCGGCCAAACGGTCGAGCTGAAGAGGTGCAAGTTCGCTTTCGTATGCTCGATAATCAACGAGAACTTCCATCGGAGACCTCCTCACCGTTTGCTCTCTGCTCGCCAGTCTCGGGCGGGAAGCCGCCGGCTCGCTCGGTGCTGCTGTAAGCGGCAACGATATCTGCCACGAGCGGATGCCGTATGACGTCGCGTCCGCTAAAATCGCAAAATGCGATATCGTCGACATCGCGCAAGATGCGACGCGCTCTCCTGAGGCCTTCGGCTCCCTGGGGAAGATCGGTCTGCGACATGTCCCCGGTGATCACCATCTTCGAACCATAGCCAAGACGTGTAAGAAACATCTTCATCTGCTCGGGGGTGGCGTTTTGAGCCTCGTCCAAGATGATGAAGCAATTGTTCAGCGTACGCCCCCTCATAAACGCAAGCGGTACGATCTCGATGGTTCCGGCGGCAATAAGCGCGTTCGCGCGCTCCGCATCGAACATGTCGTAGAGCGCATCGTAAAGCGGACGGATATAGGGATCGACTTTTTCGGTTAAGGTCCCCGGCAAAAATCCAAGGCTCTCCCCGGCTTCGACGATCGGACGCGTGAGGATTATTCGGTCGACCTCTTTCGCTTGGAAAGCGGCAAGGGCCATCGCCATGGCCAGATACGTTTTTCCCGTGCCCGCAACGCCTGTTGCAAACGTGATGGTGTTGTGGCGGATCGCATCAACATAGCGTTTCTGGCCCGAGGTCTTCGGACGGATCACCCGACCTTTATGCGTGAGGATCACATCGCTTCGCAGTTCATGGGGAGCGAATTCGGCGCTGCGCGATGTTTCAATGATGCGCCTCACATCATCGGCGATAAGCTCCTGATTTGATTCGGCGCTGTGAATAAGGTCGGTAAATATCGTTGAAAGCGTTTGCACCTCGATCGAGTCTCCGACGATGTGCACGTGGTTTCCCCGTACGGTAATGCGCGCATGGAAGGAATTCTCGATAAGATGCAGCAGCTCATCGGCCGTACCGACGATCCTCGTCATATCGACAGCACGAGGTACATGCAATGTTATTTCGGTCGTTTCGTTCACGGCGCCATTATAGCGAAGTTAAAGCCCTCGTATCCGCATCAGCAGGCATATTATCCTGCTCCGCTGCC
>CANQTB010000056.1 GCA_947626665.1 uncultured Eggerthellaceae bacterium | reverse complement strand
GTACGAAATGCGAGCGAAGCGACGCATTTCATCGAGCCCCCTATACTCCACCAGGTCTTTCAGGTCCAACGAACGTTGGGCCTTTTTTGTATCACTTGCATGTTCGTCAACGGAGTATAGGGGGCTCGAACCCCTACAACTCCCCAACCCTTTTAATATTCCAATGGGAAATCGGGGCTCCTCGAACTAATCCGGATCTGAATACTGCTATAATCCCTACATTCCCTACTTATCTGAAAGAGAGATTAGGATGAGCACAACCGCTTTTGCTGATACAGCCAAAGTAATGCCCAAAGGCCAGGTAACGATCCCAAAAGACGTTCGTGAGGTTCTCGGGATATCGGCGGGCGATAAGGTTACATTCCTCGTTGAAGGAAAGACGGTGCGTGTGGTCAATGCCGCTACCTACGCCATGCATGTTCTTCAGCAACAGATGGCTGGCGAAGCAGAGGCCGCCGGCATATCGAGTCCTGAAGATGTCGATGCGCTCATAGCTGCCTTACGTGCGAAAGGCTAGTCCGTGCGAATATTCCTTGATACGAACATCCTCATATCGGCAGCTCTCTTTCCTGGCAGTATGCCCGATCTCGCTTATCGAAAAGCCGTGACCGCTCCCAATGAGTCTGTGATTTCTGATCAGGTGATCGATGAATTGAAGCGTATCTTCGACCGAAAGTTTCCTCATCGACGGACTAGCCTTGATACCTTCCTCGAAAGCCTATTCTCTACGGTCACGATAATCGCAACTCCTGATAAAGAGGAACGGTCCGAGAGAGCAATTAGAGACGTCAAAGATCGCCCTATCCTACGAGCGGCAATCAATGCCGATATTGATATTTTCATCACTGGTGATAAGGACTTTCTCGAGTCAGGACTCAAGGAACCACGGATTATGACAGCAGCAGAATTTTATGGTCGAAGTTAATCGCTGGTTTAGTGCAAAACGAAATACAACAAGAACCATGACAGAGTCAATAATCTTCCCTATAGGGATGATCTGTGATAATCTTATCAAATCTTACGATGAGGGAAGATTCGCGAAAGAACGAGAACACTCTATGGAAGCTCGAAAAACAGATTTGCAGCCAGACGCCCAGTCCTTGCGCGCAACGAAAGTGTTCACCATGCAGGAGATAGGCGCCATATTGCGCAAGCGGCGCAAGGAACTGGGCTACACGCAGGAATGGGTCGCCGACATGATGGGATGCAGCCCCCGCTTGGTCGGCGAGCTTGAGCGCGGTCGCGCAACGGTCGGCATCCAGCGCGTCATCGACTACGCGAACGGCCTCGGGATCGATTTCTTCTTGAAGAAGCGGGGCTGACATGGCCGACGTCTTAGGCGTTTTCAGGGAGATCGATGGCCAAATACAACGCGTGGGAAGCATCACGGCAGAAGGCAGCGAATGCCAGTTCGCCTATGATAGGAGCTATCTTCTCCAAAGTGATGCCCGTCCGATCTCCGTTAAGATGCCTTTGAAAGAGGCGCCGTTTTCCCAATATGAGACACGCGTCTTTTTCGAGGGCCTGCTTCCCGAAGGGCAGATGCGCTCTCTTGCGGCAAATTCCATGCATGTCGGCGAGGACTCGTACATAAGCATGCTTTCGCGTTTCAACAACGAATCCATCGGGGCGTTGCTGTTTGGCGATAGCGCCGAATCGTTGGTGTCGGACAGGTCGTATAGACCTCTCGAAGAGGGGTGGGAGGACAAGTTTTCCCAGTCGCCGAGGCAAATCGCACTTGAGCTGGATATGGAATCGCGGCTGTCCTTGGCGGGTGCGCAAAGCAAGGCGGGCCTTTATTGTGACGAGAACGATCCCTCAAGATGGTACATTCCCCTTGGTGCGGCACCGTCTTCCCATATCGTGAAGGCGTCAGAAGGCGTGTTTCCGCATTTGAGCATCAACGAGGCGCTCTGCATGCTCACGGCGCGCTACTGCTTCTTTGACGTTGCGCAGGGAAGGCTGCTCAAAGCGGCGGGCGAGCCCCTTTATGCTGTCCGGCGCTTCGATCGCGTTGCCGGCAACGAGGATGGCGCCATATCTGGCCAGCGAAAGCTCTTGCGCTTGCATCAAGAGGATTTCTGCCAAGCGGGCGGTTTGCTCTCATGGCAAAAGTATGAGCCGACCGACGGCGATTATCTCGGGTTCGGCGCGAGGCTTCTTTCGCACGTAGCCCCGGATCCCTTCTCGGCTCGCATGGGATTTCTCAATGAGATACTGCTTTGCTTTCTCATGGGAAACTGCGATAACCATCTGAAGAACTTCTCCCTTTTGTGGAGCAGGGAATGGACGGCCTGCGAGCTCTCGCCGCTCTACGATCTCGTGTGCACGACAATATATCCGCAGATAGATAGGGAGATGGGCATACCGCTTTGCGAATCGCGCAAAATCGATGACGTTCGGCAAGGCGACATCCTCTCTTCGGCCAAGCGCGCAGGAGTTTCTGAAAAGCTCGGCTGGGCGGAATTCGAGGATCTCGCAGAAGAAATCCCGCAAGCGCTCGAGCGTGCGACTCAGGAGATCGTAGACGAGGGCTTTCCTGATGCGGAATATGTCTCCTCTTTGATTCGCCGCGATATGGAAAAGCGCATCGAACAAGCTATGAAATAAGGGTTGAAAGGGGCTTTATGGGCGCAAGTTGGCATATGGCGAAGGTGACGACGAAGGGTCAGATCACCATCCCGGCAGCGATTCGCAAGGCGCTCGGCATCAAGACAGGAGACAAGGTGCTCTTTGTCGAGAAGGGCAATGGGCGATTGAGATCCAGAATGCGACGCTCATCGCTTTCTCGGATGCGCAGCGGGCTTTCGTAGGCGCTGCCAAAGAGGCTGGGCTTGCCTCTGAAGACGACGTCGCAGCTCTTGTCAGATCCGTTCGCCGCGAGAGGGTGAATCTTTAGATGCGCGTCATGCTCGATACAAATGTGCTGATCTCTGCGCTTATCTTGTGATCGAGCACGATCAAACGCGTCATCGATGACATTGCGCTAAACCAAAAGCTGCTCCTCTCGACCTTCGTTATCGATGAGTTTAAGGTCGTTGTTAGTAACGCGGATGTCCTTGTCACAGGCGATAAGGACATCCGCTGAGGTGGAAATCGATAAGCCGCGCATCATGACGCCGAGCGAATATGTCAATAGTTTTCTCGTAAGAGTCGAGCCGTTTGCATCTGAAGATGAGGCAACACGCTTCGCTACTTCCCTTGCCATGGAGACGTTCGATGCAACGCGGTGAAATTTGGGCGCCGCATCCTCCCGTTTCCTTCCCTGAACGGACGGAGCTCATTGATCTCTGATATATAGAACGCGATGCGGTTTATGAAAGCAACGCGAGGCAAATCACGCAGATAGTGCTCTTTTCGAAGGTTCACGAATAAATGAAGACCCTCCCTCGTATATCAGGGAAGGTCTTCATAACAATCAACTCTTTGGGCTTTTTACTCTTCGACGCCCGCCAAACGGCGACCTAACAACCATCCAAACGTTAAACCACGACCCGTGCTTACGCCGGCAATATGATGGGGATAGGTGTCATAAAACATAGAGCCTGAAACATTCCCCGATGCATAAAGGCCAGGAATAGGCTCACCTTCGCCATTGAGCACCTCGGAGTACTTGTTGGTACGCAAACCGTTCACTGAAACAAGAAGTGCGCTTCCTTCATCGAAGAGGTAATAAGGAGGCGTGTCGATTCTCACGAGTGTCTGGGCGCTTTTGTGGAAATCCTCGTCAACGCCTTTGTCGCAAAATTCGTTGTAGCGGTCGAGCGTATTCTGCAGTACGGCAGCATCGCATCCAATGGTCTTAGCCATATCCTCGACAGAAGCACATTCTACAGAGTCCGCTATGAATGCGTTGGTCATATCATCGGGAGCAAACGGCGCATCGCCCATCATATGTTGCGCCATGGCGCTAATATTTGCATCGCAAATGCACCAATCATGGGCCTGATGCTGGTAATTAATGGCATTTGAAAGATAGTTTAACGTCAAGTCCTCGTTAACGAATCGAACGCCGTCGTCGTTTACTCGAAGCACGCTGAGCACCGAAGCCGAATAAGCGCCTCCTGATTTGGAGCCGGAAGAGTCATTCATTACAACATGGGGGTATTCGTCCTCGGCAGCTCCAACGGCAAGGCCCATCAAGTGGCCATCGCCCGTATCGGTGGGCGAAGTATTGATATGTGCATAGATGCGCAAATCGCGTGGGCGAACTCTTTCACGAAGCATATCCACATTGTAGTCATAGCTGCCTGTTGCCAGAAGCGTGCCCATTCCCGCTTCTACCTTAATGTATTCACCATCCTCATTTTTGCCGATAATCCCAGCAATTGAACCATCGTCGTTTTGAACAAGCTGAACCGCTGGAGTGTTGAAATGGATCTCGGTTCCTTTCTCGACCGCATAGTTCATAATGGCCTCAATAACGGCCTCGAAGCCTGCCTCCCACTGAACCGTAGTAGCGCGCCAATTTACCCCATTGGCAATACGATCAGCGGCAGAAGAAGGGCTTGATGCGCCACAGGAACCTTTGAGAATCGTGTCCTCGAGCCATTCCATTGCTTCTGCGGAACGATCAATGTAAACCTGCCACACGTTTCCATCGCAACGATATTCTGCGGCTTCCATAGCTTCGTTATACACATCGACAGGGTCGGGAGCTAATCCTGCATCTACGAGAACCTTAGCGCCAATAGAACCAATTTCGGAGCCATGAGCAGCAAAGGTGCTTCCTTTTTCAAGAAGTACAACATTGAGTCCTTGTTCCGCCGCTGAGGCTGCAGCAGATAATCCCGCGATACCTGCACCAGCCACCACAAGGTCGCATTGAATGGTTTCGGAAATATCGCTGTCGGCTATCGGATCTGCCTAGAAAGCCACCTCGCCAGGAGTAATGGTAAGGCCACCTTCAAACTCTTCTGAGCAATACCAACCATTATTGTTAGCGGCAGATGTTGCTCCGTTTGCAGAAGAAGCATCAGTGCTCGGTGATGCGCTTTCTCCGCTCGTCGAACTTGCAGGAGTGCAGCCTGATGCAAAAGCGGTTCCTAGGGCAAGCGCGCTCGCCGCGGCTCCTCCTAAAAACGTACGACGATTCATCGTTTTCGAACTTAGCATTTCCTCTCCCTTTCGTAATCGGTAAGCACCACAAAACAACATGTTGTTATAGGACGATCCCTCGCAGTGCTCGTTGACAATGCGCACGAGATTCTAGTCAAATCGATTCTCCTTTCTGTCGGAAGAATTCTCATTTAGCGTTCATGGGATGTCATAAATTTTTTTATGCTTTTAGCGCTAGGTAAAAAATGACTTTCATAAAGTCAAAGTTGATGCCGTTCTCCGTTTAAACTACCACCGGGGAACTTTTCAAAATCATGAAAGAGGGACATTTGAGCGGTCCTGTTAACAATGATCTCGTTGGATCGGAAAAGATCCAAAGTACTTTTTTCGCCAGGCTGGAAAAGCTTAAGCAGTGGGAGTTTCTGTCCACGCGAACTCTTGGGTTCACGTTCATGATGATGTGGAATTTCCTTTTCTTTTTCTCAGGTCAGCATCTTGCGTTTGCAAATTACCATAAAGCCGAGGTTGCCTCAGATATTTATGTCATTTCCCTCATTGCCAATGTTATTAGCGTTTCTCTTTTATCAAAGGCTTTCACCCATCTTTTCAAAAAGAAACGGTTGCTTATCGTAGGGGCAGGTGTCGTTGTTTCAGCTGGATCGGTTCTTGCGGCCTTTTCATCACATTCAGAAATCGGTGGGATCGTCTGTCTTTTTCTATCGGGCGCCCTTACCGGCGTAGGAAGCGCCTTGCTCATAGTATTCTGGGGTGATAGATACTCTCGCTCGAATGTGACAACCATATCGGTTGAAGTGCCGCTGGCATTTTTCTGTGCGTCGCTCGTGGTTCCATTTTCCTACTCGGTTTCACCGATTGTCTCACTTTTTCTGCTGTTTTTGCTTCCTTTGACGAGTTCTGTAGTTCTCTCTCAGCAGTCCAGTCAAACTGAGGAGGTTTTTGAATCATCCATATTGTCAGAAGACGGCAGTTTCAAAAACGATGAGAATATTATTCGAGAACAAAACGCGCGCCCTTCGGTGGCCCCCATTAAACCGAGGAAGCTTCTTCTCAAAATAATTGGCATGTCTGTCATTTTCGGACTATGCGATGGCCTTATGCCCAATTTGCTTTCCATCAGCAACATTAGCGTGGAGAATTCGTTCGTATATCCCGCTGCTACGGGAACAGCTCTCGCAATTTTCCTCTGTTTTGTCATTTTTTCTCGCCATTATGATTTTGCCTTTGCTTACAAGCCCGCAATCATTCTTATGGTTTTGGGTTACTTGCTCACGATTCTTTTCGATAGAGCCATTGTGATAACTTGGTTTACCGTTACCAGCTATACATGCTTCAACATAATGAACTGGCTTTTGCTTGCAGACATTTGCCATCGTTATGACGTCTCTTCCATACAAGCTTATGGAGCCGGAAGGGGGGCCTTGCACGCGGGTGGCATTGCGGTTCTTCTGATTCCCAACGCGTTGGCTAACTGGGTCCCCCAAGGCACCAATCAATCTCAATTGGCATCGCTTGTATGTATATTGTTGCTTCTTGTGGGGTATCTTTTAATTCTGACGGATCGCGATGTTGAGGCGTTATCAGTGCATCATAGTGTTCTCGATAAAGAACTGAGCGTTGCCGAAAAGGCGTTGGTGATCAGGTACCGACAAACAGTGGCGATTTGCGATTTGATAGCTTCTGAATATGATTTTGGGGATCGTGCCCGTGACGTGTTAATTTGTCTTGCTCTCGGCTACAAATCAAGCGATATAGAAAATGAGCTATACATGGCCCAAGGGACTGTCAATACGCACACCAATCGCATCTATCGAAAACTCAATATTCATAAGCGAACAGAATTGATGGATCTTATTGAAACGTATCGGCTCAAACAAGGAATCTGATACTGCAAAATAGTCCCCTTCCGTTTGCGAAAGGGGACTTATGGAAAGGAGAACAGTAGTTCAACGTATTTGTCAGTTTGAGAGCTTTGCAGCCTTTGAGCTTCGGCTTAATTATCCAGCGCTTTCTCGAATGAAGCTGCGGCAGTTGCGGCGGTATCGGCGGCCTCGATGGCTGCGGATCCGGCGTTTTCGCTCGTCACGCCATCGGCAGTCGCGAATTCGGCTCTTCCCTCCCAAGGCAGCTTCTTGCCGGCCTTTTTCGCCGCAATGAGGAGGATGCCGGTGAACACGTTCAGGATGATGCAGAATCCGAGCACCGCTTGGAAATCGCCTGCGAGCTCATAGACGCTCGTCATGATGGGCATGCCGAAGGAGCCGACGATATATCCGCATGAGCAGATGAGCGCGAATATCCTGCCGAAGTCCTTCGAGCCGAAAATCTCCATCACCATGCAAGTGAGACCCGCGCCGGCGATGACGTACATGACGTCGTTGATGCCCGCCGCGGTAATCGCAAGCGCCGCGTTGCCGATGCTGAATATCAACATCACAAACGAGGCGATGCTCACGCCGATCCACGCAAGGATGGCCTTCTGCGAGCCGAACTTATCGCATGACGAACCAACCAAAACGTTCAGGAAAAGGTCGGCGAACGATGCCGCAGAGACCATGAATCCGCCGACGATCGGGGCGAACCCCACTTCCACGGCGAAGGTGGGGAACAGCTGGTTCATGCAGACGGTCACCTGCAGCACGCACAGAAACAGGATGCACAGGAAAAACGCGGGGGAGCGCACGGCGATTTTGAACGGCACGCCGGACTCAGCAGCCGCCTCAACCACGGTTTGGTCAGGCAGCTTGTCGCCTTGCTCGTAGCCATAGGGCAGCATCTTCCAATCGGACGGCTTGTAGCGGATGATGAGAAGCGTTGCCGGAAACACCATCACGGCGGCGACTAACACGGCGCAGACGGCGGAGAGCCAAATCTTGCCGACGACCTTGTCCATCACCTTTCCCGCCAAGGGAAGCGCGAGCGCAAGGCCGAGAAGGGTGCCGGTGAAATAGTAGGAAAACATCGTGTAGTCGATGCCGAGATCTTCGCAAACCGGCGTCATAAAGCATCCGACGACGACGCTATAAGTGCCGCCGGTTCCCGCTGACATGAAGCCTAACGCCAACACGAGAATCCATGCAAACTTACTCGAGCTTTTCAGCTGATTGGTATCCATAGTTCAGGGCTCCTTATTTTCAGTAAGTTCGTTTCCCATGAGTCGAGGGCCTTAAAGGCCAAGCACCGCGCACATAAATGCCTTGATGGTGTGCTGGCGGTTCTCGGCTTCACGGAAGATGACGTGCGCGTTCGCTTCGAAGCACTCGTCGGTGATCTCGAACCCTGTTTCGATGATGTCGCGCGACCATTGATCGGGCGCTTCGGCGAGAAGGCGCTGGCCGGTGCGATGGTCGGCGTTGTGCGTTGAGGGAAGCTCGTGCATCACGAAGATGTCGGGATTGCCCGTGCGTTCCATGGTGTCGAGGCTCACGCGATAGGGAAGCATGTCCTTCGCATCGCCCATGTAGGTCTCATACTTCTCGGGATCCATGACGGTATCGCCGCATTCGGGGTTCAGGTAGCGCCATTCCTCGGTCACGATGACGTCGATGCCCTTTAACGCGTCAAGGTCGGTGGTGATCACGAATTTACGGTCGGGCGACCAGCGGTCGAAGCAATCTTGGATGTCGTCGCTGAGCCTCTTGCAAAGCTGATGGCGGATGTTCTCCGGCTGGATGGCGTAGAAGTCCATGCCGACCATCGCGGCCAAACGGCCATAGAAAATCGGCGCGCCAAACGATAAGATCGTACATGCCGCTGAACACGCGGATGGAATCCTTCAGCGATTCGGTGTCGTTGACGTGGGAATTTGTGAGATAGGTGAATCCCATACCGAGATCGTTGGCGCTCGTTTCGAAAGCACAACGGGTTCTCGTTGAGCCCCACTCGAAGTTGGCGAGCACGTTCTTGCCGCCGAACCAGTGCTGGTCGATGCCGGCCTTCTTCTGCACCTTCAAGGTGGCGGAAAGATCGATGAGGTAGCGCCATTGCGGTTGCGAGATCTCGCGAATGTTCAGAATGTCTCTGCCGATAAGGGTGTTGTTCATATAAGCTCCTTTTGAAACAGGTAATGAAATGTGGTGCTGCTGTTGAGCGACGATGGGCGAAATGCTCTGCCTGTCAGCCGACGGCGGGAGGGGTGCCATGGCGGTCAGCCGACTGTGGGCGCGGCAACGTCTTTCGTCCAACAATGGACGCCTCCGCCGAGCATGTTGAGCGCGAGGCTGTCGATCATGATGACTTCGCGGTCGGGGAAGCATTTCTGAAGGATCTCGTGGGCCTTCTCGTCCTTCTCCTTCACCTTTGGATCCATGCCTTCGCGGTAGTAGCGTTGACCGACGACGATGCCATTGCACATGAGGAAATTGCAGTAGCTTGCCGAGGCGTAGAAGTGCACGTCGCCATCGGGCCACGGCGTGCCGTCCATGAATTTGCCGCCGAGCTCGTCGATGTACTTCTTATAGAGCTCGTAGTCCTCGTCTTCGGTGGTCACGACGACCTCGATCGGTTCGGCCGTGGGCATGCGAATGATCTCGAAGGGGTTGCCGTCACGATCCGTCTCGCTGCTCAATATCTCATAGGCGGCTTGGATGCGCTCGGCGGAAACCCGATCCATCTTCCGCTGTGCGGCTTCTTCTTCGGAAATCTCCGCGAGGAGGATTCGGTTTTTCGCGATAAAGCGGCAGTATTCATCGATATGGGCGGCGAAGCTCATGCCGAAGACAGGCGTTCCGTCCTCTTTGTGGTCGAGCGGCCCTAAGCGGTAGTCGTCGTCTTCGAGGAGCGGCTTTGGCAGCCAGATGATCTTATCGAGGTTGTAAAGCCGCTTGTACTCGGCCTCCACTTCCTCTTTGGAATGTTCGGGGTTGCGTTTGCGCACTTCGGTGTCCTCGATGGCCATCAAAATGCCGTCGCCGTTGAATTCGCGGTCGCCACCTTCGGAAACGAAGTCCGAGCTCACGATGTCGTAGATGCCGAGCGAGATGCCGGCATGCACGCCCGCCTTTCTCAAAGCGGTGCAATAGGGGTCGTTTGGGTCATAGATGCCGTAGTACGACCAGTTGGGGTTCACGATGAGGCGGTTGCCCTTATCGTCCACCATTACGCTGACGCCATGGTCGCGCACGTAATAGCCGGGATCATCGAAAAGGGTGAAGTGTATCTTCTCAAGATCGACGCCGCCAAGTTCAAGGAAGGTTCTCGCATGGTGGAGCGTTTCGCAATCGCAGCAGTTAACGTGGACTTGCACGTGATGATGAAGAGCCTTCACAATTTCCATACAAGGAATATGGGGGTCGTACTCTTGGGTTCCGACATATAAAGGAAACCAGATCACGAAGACATCCGAGCGCTCTTCAAATTCACCAGGGTAGCGATAGTTCTCATACATGGGGCAGCCCTTTCGGTTGGGAGTGGGGTGCTTACGGGTCGTTATCCCTCGCCCTATCAGCCGATGCGCGCAATAAGGCGAGTTCATAACGACGTGCGGTGAAGCATGCGGTAAGCGATAAACGAGCAGGTTTGGTGCATTCTCCTCTCTGGGAGAGACGGCCCGGGCGTCTCAATCTATCGTATACCAACCGGTCGGTAGGTATACTATGGCACGTTGGCACGGGCATTGAAAGGTCTTGTATAATCTTTTGAAAAGCTGGGGGAACTCAGCGTGGAATCGAAGTGGGAAGCCGACATTGAGGGCCTGTGCGACGAGCGAGCGCTTCCCGATACCTTTCGGAGGCGAACGATGCCCGAAGAACAACGCGACACGCGAAGCACGCGAACTGCCATTGTGAATGCGATGTATGATCTGATTGCCGAATATGGCTATGACGGAGCCTCGCTTTCGAAGCTCTGCGAGGTGGTCGGCATCACGAAAGCCTCGATCTACTATTACTTCAAATCGAAAGAGGAAATCCTGCTGGCTGTCTACGACTCGCTTTACTTCTCACGAACGGAGGCAAGCGATTTCAGCGAGGCCAACGATTCGCAGGCGTATCAGAAGCGCTTTATCGAGATGGGCGACCATTACATTTCGGAATTGCAGGACAATCCCGAGCGGCGGAAAGTGCTTGCCGAATTGGAGCTGCAAACGACACGCGTGCCCCTGCTCACAAAATATGCCGAAGAGCGCAGTACGCAAATGCTCGCCGCGTTGGATGAAATCGTGAAGTTGGGTGTGAAGCTGCATGCCTTCGACGAAAAACTCGACGCGCGCTTGGCGGCGGAGAGCATCTATGTGTTTATGAACGGCATGTCGCAGACCTACGTTTGGCACGACGGGCTCGACCAGCACACGCTCTGGCGGCTCTATGCTTCGTTTCTCTTCAGCAAATAGGCCGGGCGCTGCAAGTAAGCCGGGCGTTCCAGCTTTTATCGCAGGTCGTACGACGCA
>CANQTB010000055.1 GCA_947626665.1 uncultured Eggerthellaceae bacterium | reverse complement strand
GAGCGATCCCAAGACGATGGGAAAGGCCACAAGGAGCACGAGTATGATGAGACCTGCGAGGCACACGCTGAAAAACGTCTTCAGGTACCCGATGCCGACTTGGCGGGCGTCGTCGAGTGCCATAAGCGATAGCGGGATCGGTGAGAACGCCGCCAGAAGGTAGAGCTGGATGGCGCGCGCCCAGCAGACAACCAATGCGACGATATAGGCGATGATCACGACGACCCAGCTGATGAGGGCGACCACGATCATCGCAAGCAGTGCCGGCAGATCGTCGTCGGTGGTCGTGATGGAGACCTGCGAGAGGTTAAGAGCGCTGCCGTCCCCGAAAAGCGCCGTCACACGCTCGATCGCGATCCCCACCACCTCATAGAGCGCCTGCATGAGTTCGAACGAGTGCTGGATGAGAAAGAGGAAGATCGCAAAGAAGACGAGCAGAAAGACCACTTCCTTGACGCCCGGCATAGATGCGTTGCCATCCATCTTTTGGCTTATCTGGATGAGCTTGACGGTGAAGACAAAGCTCAAGACCCCGCATCCGATAGGAAGGATCGCCACCTCCCACACGCCGTGTGCGATGTCGTAGAGGGAGACATCTCCGGCGGCTCCCAGCATTGATGCGAAATCGGCACCGAGGATGCCATCCACTCCGATGGAGCGCAGCACATTGACTTGCCCGGCGAAGATCCAGTTGCAGAAATCGCGCAGCATTCCGCAAAGCCATGAGTTGATGTCATCGGCGATGGAGGCATGGGCAGGCGTCGGCATGAGCAGCGCCGCTAAAAGCAGAGACGCGCCTGTGGCGGCAAGTACGGCCTTGCGTGAGGGCTCCGGAAGTCGAAGCGCTTTTCCTTCGGATCTCATAGCACACCCAATGTTCCGTCAGCTTCGCGGATAAGGGTCACGATCGTCGCCGCCGGATCATCGGCCACAAACGTGGTGATGCGCGTTTCGTTGAAGTAGTCCGTATAGGCCTCGCCTGTCCATGAGAGCGCACTTGCTCCGGAAAGATGCTTGTCCGCATAGCTCGAAAGCACCGAGGTGATCTCTGAGGTCGTGGCCTCAAGATAGGAGTTGAGGTCATCAGTTGCGCCCTGAACTGCGATCGCGCCGTTCTCGTTTGGCGAGAGCGTATAGGTATGGGAGAGCTTAAAGAGATCCGATGTGACGGTCGGTGCGTTTCGTGAATGGTCGATCACAATGATGGATTGGGCACCGGCATCTCCCGGGCGCGCAGCTGCCCAGACGGTGAGCGTGAGCACGTCGCCTTTTTCGGCGACATCCTCGATGGTGAAGTATGTCGGTGCGCTGTCGGTGCCGTTGCTCTCGATGAACACGCCGTCAAGCAGGGCAAGCTCGCTGCTCTCTGCCGTCCAGTTGGTGTTGAGGTAATCCTCGATGTCGCTTACGTCCGGGCTTGAAGTCTCCTCGCTTGGCTCTAGCTCGTTTGCGCTCGGCGCTTCGGCGTTCGTTGCCTCAGGCTGAGGCTCTTCCTGTACGATTTCAGGTGCATCTTCTTGGTCTGTATGGGAGGCGAAGGTGCAGCGGACGACGCCAGCGCCTATGAGAAGCGCCACCGCGCCCGCCGCCGCGATGAGCATGATCGTGGATTTGTTCATAGTTGGTCCTTTCAGCGGTATGAGACCGCGCAGGTGAAGTAGCCGATGCCTTGGGCCACTCGGACAACATCGCCTGTATGGGGAGCATGGATATAGGTGTCTTCTGAGACGAAGATCGCCACATGGCCCGGTTTCCAGAGGATGTCGCCGGGGCGGGCCTCGGAAAGCGGGATGGACTTGCCGGATATGTGCTGGTCTTCGGAGTTGCGCG
Organism: uncultured Eggerthellaceae bacterium; assembly: GCA_947626665.1. Classification (GTDB taxonomy): domain Bacteria; phylum Actinomycetota; class Coriobacteriia; order Coriobacteriales; family Eggerthellaceae; genus CANQRF01. The sequence goes on along the minus strand of CANQTB010000055.1, from coordinate 9,668 downwards.
GGATCGAGATGCCGGCCTGCGCGTAGCAATACTGCGTGAGCCCCGAGCAGTCGAGCCCGACGTTTGGCGTCGTCCCTCCCCAGACATAGGGGGTCCCGAGCTGGCTGTAGGCTGCTTGGACGATGGCGTCTCCTGACACGAGAGCGCTTTTAAGGTCTTCTGCCGTCATCGAATCGAAGCGGTAGAGGTTATAGGTCTCCATGACAGATTTGAGGGAGTCCACATAATCTGATGAGGTTGCCCAACCGGCTTCCTTGAGCCCCTCGGCCATCTTGTCTGAGGAATGGCTTTCGATGGCCTCTTTGATGAGCGCATTGTCCCTATAGCGGCTTGCTTGGAGAAACACCCGGCTTCGAAATCGAATGCACTCGCGGTCGCCTGCAAACACGATGAACCGATCGGTGATGGTGACCTGGTGCCCATCGTATTCCTCTCCGGTGACCCAGCTCGCGCTCCCTACCACTTCAGGGCATCCCGCAAAGGAGCTCACCCACTTCATGCCGAAGAGGTTGTGGTCGCGGGTTGCGAGCGCGCTCATGCGATCTCCCATGCCCGATTCGCAGATGATCTGGGCGATCGTGCATCCTGCCGGATGCCCGTATTCCTCTTGGCAGGCAAGCGCCTCCTCCACCATCTCGTAGGTGATATACGGCGGAAGCCCGTCGATCGATTGCTTCGCCTCGGCGTCTTCCCAGAAACCGAAGATGGCGGAGATGATCTGCGCGATCGAAAGCACGACAAGGACAAATACAAAAAGCGCTCCTACAACCCCTGCAACTGAAAAGCCCGCGGTGCCGGCAGTGGCCGCCGTGGCTGTTGCCGCTGTCGCTTTCGCCGATACGGCACCTTTCGCGGAAACTGCCTGCTTGGTCTGCTCTGTCACGGCAGCTGGGGTTTCGGCAGCGCGTGCTGCCCATTGCCTTTTCGAGCGGTACCTGTCGTCTTTCTTCTGCCGAGATCCTACGCTACGAAGCGAAGAGGTCCGTGGATCGGCCTTTGAGAGCGCCTTTGTCCGCGGGGAGGAAGCACAGCTGCTTTGGGATGTTTTGCCCAAGGCCTCATCTTGCGGGATGCTTTGCCTTTGCGATGTGCGTGCCTGTCGCGCACTGCGGAAGCGCTGAGCGCTTCGGATGCCACGGTAGGCAGGCACGGCATCGTCAAGCTCGTCGCTCTCGTCAAGTTCTTCAACGACGAAGCTATCAGCGATATATGCGCCGATCGATGGGGTCTTTGCGAACCCGTGGGCTCCATCTGGGGAGGGATCTAAGCCCACATCAGGGTTTGCCTCGCGCCCAGATGCAAGCTCCGGCCTATCCTGCAAGAAGGTTTCTGAAAGCGCATTGTCAACACCGGTGAGGGCCTCTTCCCTTCGAAACGAGACGTCTTTGACTATCCCAGAGTTCAGCGCATCGGCGCGCTTCTCCTGAAGCGTAGATGTGCGGTCGGCCTCGTCTTGAAGCTCGGGTTGTGAAACATCGCTTTTGTAGGTAAGGCTAGACACGAGAAAGCGCCCCCTTGCCTTTTGCCTGGCGCTTGCGCTTTCCCCACATAGAGCCCTCGTCATCGGGCTTTGTGTTGAAGAGGTCGTAGAGCAGGCCTTTCGGAAAATCGTCTTTGATGGGGATGTGGGCTCCACCGGCTACGAGCAGTCCTTCTCCGGCCTTGATGCCGTCTCCTATGTATTCGGCCTCGACAGCCGAAAGCCCCAGCAAGTCCACCCAGCACTTTCGGTCGAGCGCCGATTGCTTATGGAGCAAGATGAAGTCCGAGTTGAGCACCATGGTGCGTGCCTCCTCGTGATCGAGCATGTAGGTGGAGTTTTGGGTGATGCCTGTTGCGACCAATCCGAATTTGCGACCCTCGGCCCAGAACTTGGAGAAATAGGAGATGATGGAGGCGTGCCCGAAAAGCGACTGCACCTCATCGATGTAAAGCCATGTCCTCACGCCGCGATCGAAGTTCGCATACATGCGGTTGCGCACGGCCTCAAGCGCCGTGAGCATTCCGAAGACCTTCATGTGGGTATTGAGGTCATGGAAATCGACGCAGGTGATGCGGTTTTCGAATCGGACGTTTGAGGGGTGGTTAAAGAAGCTGAGCGCCCCGCGCGTGTACCGCTCATAGCGAAGCGCGATATTGCGTGCCTCCGTTTCAGGCTGCTCGCACAAAACCTTATAGAAGTCCCCCAGTATGGGCAGGCGCTCATCGCTTTGGGTACGTTCATAGGAAATCTCCACGGCACGGGCGATGATGGACTTATCGGCCTCGGAAAGCCCCTCACGGCCCTCGGCCATGGTAGCCGACGATAGGGCGAGCAGAGCGTCGATCTTAAACGCCATCTGGGAGGTGGCAGATAGGTGCGCCACGTCGGATAAGTCGAAGGGATTGATGTGGGTGTCGGCATCGGCGGCAAGGCGCGCCACAACGCCTCCTGCGGCCTTGACCATCGCCGAGTATTCGCCCGCAGGGTCGAAGATGATGATCTCGTCTTTCGGGTAGGCAAGGATCGTGTTCATGATCTCGCGTTTGACTGAAAACGACTTGCCGCTTCCGGGTTTTCCGCAGACAAAGCCCATGGGGCTTGCGAGCGTGGAGCGGTTGCACAGCACGAGGTTTCCCGAGAGCTTGTTTTGGCCGTAGTAGCCCCCGCCGCGCTGAGCGAGCTCCTGGGTGGCAAACGGCATCTGAATGGCGATCTGGGCCGTCGTGAAGAACCTCGTCGGATCGATATGGCAGTTGCCGAGCGGAAGGATCGAGTTCAGGCCCTTGCGCTGACGGTAGTAGAGAGGCTCCACCTCGATCGAGCGCTGGCGGGCAACCGATACCACCTGCTCGGCCCGATCGGCCAGCTCCGTCTCGCTTTTTGCGTAGAGAAAGATCAGCCCGGCGTAGCCGAAGAGCCGTTGGTTTTTGTTCTGGATCTGATCGAGCAGATCCTCCGCTTCTTCCTTTGAGTGGATGAGCTCAGGGGGCAGAATCGAGCGGCCATAGCCCTTTCTCACGGCGCTCGCATCCTCATCGACGATCTCCTTATCCATCCAGACGATGCGCTCTTTCACGAAGTCCTCTGCGTCGGATTTGTCCATGGGAAAGACGTGCAGCGTCACGTTCAGGGGGATAGGCAGGTCGATGATGCGCGCCAAGCAGCGATCGTCGAGGTCAGACCCAAAGGCCCGAAGCCAAAGTATCTGGCAATAGGTGCCGTCGCTCACAAAGCAGTCCGCCCGCCCGTCCGGTGAAAAATCGAGCACCTGGGGCGCTATGAGGTCTTTGGTGTGCAGGCGCGAGCTCAGAGGCAGCGCGTCCCATGTGAACTCGAAAGCAGAGTTCGGACGCAGCTGCGATTGGAGAAGGCGGAGCCTCTCTGCGCCATCGAGCACATGCGCCGTTGCGCGGATGCGGGCAAGGGAGGCCACGATATCGGTGCGTGCGCGTGCGAGCTTGGGGACCGCCGACTCGACGTCTTTTGCCGAGACCATGTAGGTGAGGTAGCGCTCACGGGTGAGGTTGGAAACGCCCTCGCGCATCTTGTTGTTGAGGATGCGGTTGTACTCCTTCACATACTCATGCGTGTGCGCATCGCCACCGCTGAAAAACTCTTTGCACCCGATCTCGGAAGGCGGGATGGGCGTGTTTATGATCGAGAGCTGCACACGAGTGTCGGGCCCGAAGTAATCGTAGATCTCGGACATGACCGAAAAGACGGCCTCCTGTCCCTCCCGGCGGGCCGATTGGTAGGAAATGTCATCGAAGGCGATGGTCTCGGAGAAAAGCCCCTTCTCTACCTGCGCGATGCCGTCTTTGTACATAAGGTCATAGCCGATTGCACCGACCACGTCCTTGGCGCTGGCTCGGGCCTTTTTCTGGGCCATACGTAAGGCATTTTCCTTGCGCTCCCGCAAGTTGGCCGCGCGTATGAGATCGTGGCTTTTCTTCGGTCGTGCGAATATTGTTTTCGCAAGCAGATTACGCAGCGCATTCAAACCGCGAGGGCTCATCGTGTTCCACCCCCTTGGTTTTCATGCGCTTACGCGCGCAGCGTGAGGGCTTCTCGCCGATGAGCTTGAAATCGCTATCCTCGGATACGAAGGAGGGCCGGTAGACGAGCCGGTTCTCGCCGAACTCGTGTGCCCACCAAAGGGGCAAGAACTCCTCTGGCTTCATGTGGTGAGGGCGCGAGAAGCCCAAAAGCCAAAACGGAAGGGAGGCCGCCATGACGGGAAGCGATGCGTCGGCAACCTCGATGCCGAAGCCGAAATGGCTGAGCGCTGCTGCCCCGATTGCGCTTGCGAAGCCGCCGACAACGCATAGAAGCGTGCGGAAGGAGAGCTTGCCGACGATCTTCTCCTCGTAGCTTCCGATGTCTTTTTGGACCTTAACCGATAACGACATATCGAACACCCGCTTAAGCCGGAAGCCAGCTCGTATCCAACATGCCGAAGTAGACGGCGGCAGCTATGATGATCGCGCCGCCTGCGATGGTGGAGATGGCGGATGCGATTTGGCTTCCGCCCTGTTGCTCTCGGATTGCAAGACCTAAGCTTACCGCGCCCCAGACGACCAAGAAGCCGCCGAGAAAGGTCACACAACCCGAGACCAGTGTGATGATCTGGGTGAGCATATCTTTTGTCCTTTGCTTGGTTTTGCGCGAACGTTGGCATTGAGTGGAAGAAGCCGACGTTCGCGCAGATGTTACAATTCCCCTAGGGCGTTCATGCCCTTTGCTTGGGGGCGACGGTCAGGGTCGGAGGGTGGAAGCTTTGGCCCTTACGGCGCAGAAGCGCTACCGTCGCCCGCTAACTTATCTTCTCGCTCTCATCGAATGCCTCCTTTCGCGTTTTCGCTTTCATAAAATGCCACGAAATCGAATGGACGGGTGTGTTTCGCTCCTTTATGTCCGGGATCGATTTGCGCATAGCGTGGATGCTTCTCGAGTATGTATTTCCGGTCTTTTATGGGAAACGTTCCCGCTATGAGCAGGATCGCCTCATCGCGGGGAAGACGTGCCACCTCAGATGCCTGCAGAAGGTCGCGCTCGCCTTTGGCGAAGTTGCGTGTGGTGGATGTGTTCGCGCCCCGGGAATCGTTTATGGAGAGGGTATCGAGCGTCTGCTTGCCGATCGCATCGGATATCTCGCGGTTAGTCTCGGACGATTTGCCGCCCAAAAACAGCAACGTATCGCAGCAGTCGATGATGGTCTGCGCGTTGTCATCGTAGGCGGCTTTCAGCTGCGAGAGCGATTGTAAGATGATCGAGCAGGAGATGTTTCGGCTTCGCACGACGGCTATCATGCGCTCGAAATCGGGAACGGTTCCGATGTTCGCGAACTCATCGAGGATGAAGTGCACGGGAGCGGGAAGGCTTCCGCCGAAACGCTTAAGCGCTATGTTGCAGAGCACATCCATCGTCTGCCACATCAAAAGCGCGAAGAGGAAGTCGAATGTGGAGTTGGTATCTGACGTGCTCGCAAATACCGCCGTCTTGCGATCGGCGTCTCCGAGCCCGTCAAGCTCCATCTCATCGAATGAGAGGAGCTCTCTCACCTCGGCGATGGACAGGGGCTTTAAGCGCACGTTGCAGCTTATGATGATTGACTTTAGGGTCTTGCCGGCGGCGGTCTTAAAGGCCCTGTAGTTGGCGAGCGAGAAATCGGCTTCAGGTGCGGTTTTAGGGCCGAGCTCTATCCATTCAAACGAGCCCTGCCCGTTTTCGAAGGCACGGCTCTCATCATCGTAGGACATGTCAGCGCCTGCCGTCTGCATGAAGCGCTTTCCCGTCTCGAGCTCGTCGAAGAGCACATCGAGCGGGCTTTTATAGCGCTCGTCCTCCTCGTGCGCCTCGGCCAAAGAGAGCAACGTCAAAAGCCCGGGTATGTTTCGGTCGGATTCGGGGCAATGGTAAAGAAGATACGCCACCAAGGCGGTATAGAGGAGCCGCTCGGCGTTTTCCCAGAAGGGATCTTGGCCGGATCCCTTCTCGCCGTTGGTGTTTTTGATGAGGCAATCGACGAACGTCAGGATATCGGCTTCGCTTTTTATGTAGCGAAGGGGGTTGTAGTGGTTAGACCTTTCAAAGTCTATGGTGTTGAAGGCCTTGATCCGATATCCGGCGTCTGCGAAGAGATGGCCCGCATCTCCTAAAAGCGTCCCCTTGGGATCGGTCACGAAGTAATTGGCGTTGAGCTGCATGAGGTTGGGCTTCACGTAATAGCGGGTCTTGCCAGAACCCGATCCGCCCACCACGAGCACGTTTTTGTTGCGATCGGTCTTGAGATCGAAGGACGCCTTCGACATCGCAAGCCCGAAATCTTTGGTCAAGATGATGTTGTTGTAAGGATCTTTCGCATCCTTAAAGGCAAGTGCCTCTCGCTTGGTCGCCCACCGTGCGCTGCCATGTTCCTCACCGGCTCGACGCTCGCCTGTATTCATCAAGTGATAGGAATAGGCGATCCAGACCCCGCATACCAAGACGAACCCGATGCAAAGCGCCATCGGCTCTGTCGTAAGGGTCCCTCCGCCCGCGAAGTAGACAGGCAAGCTGAAAACGGCAGCGGTGAGGTTCTCGAGAGGCATGCCGTCCATGGACAAGAGATTGGAGACGTAGGCGTCTCCTAAGACGAAAGCTATTGGCGTGGCGATAGCCGCTATGACAAGGCCTGCGCTCATTTCGTGCGGACCTCGGCAAGTTCGATGTCGTGTTTGATCTCGCGCGCGCTATCGAGTGCTTTCGAGGCCTTTCGCGCTGAAGCCGCACGTTCTTCCAAGGGCTCTGCCTCACGTATCTGCTCGCGCGTGAGACCGCGTGCTTCGAGCGCCTTATCGAAGGCGATATCGGTTGCCTTCTCGAGCTCTTCGAAAGTACGGGAAACATCCGGTGCGTCCTCAACGCGGAAGAGGAGGAACTCTTTACCCTTCTTGTCCGTGAAGAAGTCGTGCTCGATTTTCTGCTCGGATAATTTGGTATCGATGATCTCTTTAATCGATGCGTATTCTGGAAGCGCCTCGAACTCGGCCATGCGAAGCTTCGCCCACTCCACAACCTGCTCGGATTCTGTGCCCGCATCATCTGAGGCGATCTCTCCACGGGCGTTTCGAAACGCCGCCTTCAGCCTCTCGGCGCTTGAGAGCAGAGCCGCTTCGCTGGCGTCTTGGCCAACTTTGAGCATCCAATCGAACAGCTTCTCACCGGACTCATCTCCGAAATCGCTCGGCATCGCAAACCCCTCCTTCTGATAAAGGCCCTCGGCCTTCAAAGACGAACTTACGTAACAAAAAGCATGGCTCCTAGCGGTTGGAAAGTGACCGCTAGGAGCCAGATCTGTTCAGTCTTTTTGTTTGCCGCGTGCTCTCGCCTCTACCGAGTAAGACAGCGGTGTCGAAAGGTTCTGCGTTAAGCAATGCCTCTATCGTGCATTCGAATCGGGCGGTGTGCTTGACTACCCTGTCGAAAGAGGCGCTCTCAAAGGGCATCCAATAAGTATCTCCGGTCTCATCATCAAGATTGCGGCGAAGCACCAGCCATTCATCGCCACAATCGACTTGCTGCACGAAGGCGAGGCTTTTGAAGACCACGCCCTCGCGGATGCCGTGGGGACTTCCGCGGAAATAGTCGCGCAGATCCTCAATGCTCTCGGCTATCTGAAATGAGAACGGGGAAGTTTCGGGTGCGTTGTTTCTGGTTAGATGCAAGCCTTGGGTAAGCCAGCGGTTTTTCAGGCAGGCAAACACAAGCTTATCGCGCTCTTCTCCCTCGAGAAAACGCAGGGCATCTTTTTCGGCTCTTACCGTTTCCATGTAATGCCTACCTCGTCTCCTTCGCTTGCATGCGAAGCTCGTATTTCCGCCATAGGTCTGGCCCGAAAACCTCTGGAAGAGGAATGTCGAGCACTACGATCAGCGTGTCTGTCCTGTCTATTCTCGCGTTGCATTCGTTGTCCATGCCTGCTCCTTCAAAGGTGAGAGGAAATGGCCAACGTCCATGCCCCTTGCAGTAGGTTTCTTTGCGAGATTATCAATCCACGCTTCGCGGAAGAAGAACATTTGGGGAACTCGAAACTTCAATTGAGGATTTCGAAAATATCTCTGCGTATGGAGGTTTTCAGTTCTGGAACAACGAAAGCCATGGGTTTTTAAGATGGCGTACCTATGCGGATAGTGGTTCGTTTAAAGGCCATTCCCTTGTGCGTTTTGCTGGGTTTTAACCGCATTGGGTAGCAAAGCCAATGGAGGAGATCTTTCTTTGAATGGAGCACGTATGAGTTGGTATCGGCATGGCGATACCAACTAAACATCACTGTATGAAGCGAATTTCATTATGAGCCCCAAAAGAGCAACGTGTGCTCGTCTTTACCTCTCAAACGCACCCCCGCCCATGATACGAAATATCCTTTTGAATGAAGTTTCAGGCCTGCTGAGTGGGCTTGTGGGAGGCTATATGTCCGAAATTCGAACGGTCGAGCTTTCGTCTACAAAACATCCTTCTTGATGAAAGACCACGCCTCGTGAGTGAATCTATAGGAAACAATGTGTCCGAAATTCGAGCGGTCAGATTTCCAAATGCCATAAGACGTCATTTTAGGAATCGGCTCGATCACGAGTTTCTCTTTGAGCTCTGCGATACCGCGCGAGACTTGTGCTTGGGTAAGCGCTGTCTCTTCAGCCATCTTCTCTCTTGAATACTTTGAAAAAGTGCCATCAGGACTGACATGGCGGCAAAGCGACATGATGACCGCCATCCCGTTTCTTCCGACTTTTACGCGCACGAGATATTCGATGAGGCTTGCCGGAATGGTTGTAAATCGGCCGCTATGGTATCTGATGGCATCGTTATCGTGGTCGTCTAGCCTTTGTGGAGCCGGCATAGCACGGCCTCGTGTGCTTGCTGCTTGCGGATGTAGTCCTCACATGCTGTGGTTGATGTTCGCCTGGCGTTTCGGACCTTGAACGATGGCAGCTCGCCGGAGTTGAACATCCGGTAGATCGTGGACTGTGAGACGCAGAGCAGTAGCGCTGCCTCCTTGGCGGTTATCGTCCTGCTTTCGCTTACGTTGATCAAGCTTTTCGGGTCAGCCATCTTCTGTCTCCTCACATTCGGCCTTTTCGCCATGCTATGCACAAAGGCGCGGTTAATCTAGCGCTTTTGAGGAACTCGAAAGTCAGCTTGAGGATTTCGAAAAAATGGATCAAGGCAGAAAGGATTTGAGGTCTGTTTGTTCCAACACAGTAAGTCTTACGTAGTTGGTTTTTCTTTTTCGATTCTTTTTTCTTTTTTAAACGGTACCGCCACAGCGATACCAACTCGGCCTGTTGCTATCACCACAGCGATACCTATGGTATCGGCAGAGCGGTAGCAACACTTCGCTGTGGCGATACCTTTCATTCAAATGGTTTCGGCAGAGCGATACCTTTGTGGATAACCCAACCGATTTTCTTTTGTCCGCATGATTTATAATTCAATTTAGGTGGTCAAATGGTGGTCACACAGGTGGTCATTAGGTGGTCACATGATATTGCAGATGTTTGCGATAGGCGATTTTGACAACAAAAGTGCAGGTCAGACCGGTATTTCAATGATTTGATCAGCGATGGAAACTGGTGGGCCGTGAGGGAATCGAACCCGCGACCTTGGGATTAAAAGTCCCCTGCTCTACCAACTGAGCTAACGGCCC
>CANQTB010000054.1 GCA_947626665.1 uncultured Eggerthellaceae bacterium | reverse complement strand
GCATCCTCGGCAAGCACAAGGGCACGCTCCTCTTCGCCGGAAAGGACGATCGTGTTCAAGGTAAGATAGACCGCCACTCCTCGCAGGTGAGCATAATCGCAAGCCTCGGCGAATTCTTCACGAGTGAAATTGGAAGCGCCACGTCGCGCATTGAAATCTCCCATGCCCAGATAAACGGCATCGGCGCCAGAGCAAACCGCAGCGTGAAGCGCCTCCGCACTTCCCGCGGGCGCAAGCAATTCTGGAATCGATGCTGAGGTCTTCATGAGATTTCCGAAAAGAGGCCTATCGGCTCGCTGCTGTTACGCACTGCCGTTGCAGGCTGCCACTACTCGCTGCCATTGCGCACTACCGTTTTCCGCCATTGTTACACACCACTGCGGCTTAGGAAAGCTCGGTTGCCGCAGCGTCTGCCTCTTCAAGTTTCGAGATGCCCTCGTTGTAGCGCTCTTGCACATCGGCGATGCGATCCTCGTAGGAGGAATAATCGAAGCTATCGGCAGAAGTTTCTATTTCGGTGTAAAGATCGACATAGGATTCCAGTGCATCTTTCAGCGACGTGCAGCCCTCCACATAAAGGTCCTTGATATCGGAAAGCACCTCGGGAGCTTCGAGATTCTCGAGGTTATCCAAGGATGTCATCGCGTTTTCGAGCTGCGTTTTCATCGTAACCGTATCGCCGCGGGAAACCGCATCGTCGAACTGATCGAGCTTGCTGGAAAGCTCATCCATGATCTGGTTGACCTTCGCCATATAAGCACGGTTGCTTGCCTGAGCCTCCGCATTTTCTGCATTCTGCTCGACGCCGCATCCGCCCAACATCATAACGACAAGCGCTATCGCGCTTATCAGCGCCACCAATCGCGCATTCATTCGCATGGTCCAAGGTCCTTTCATGAACAAGCCCCACTCATCTCGTCAATTTTCACGATCGTGTCTCTTTTTTCTCCATCATCCATCTAAGCATATAACTAAGCAGGAGGCGTACCGCTATCGCCGTTTGGATCGGTTGGCTAATCGTCAGGATTCCCCACCTCTCTAAACGGCGGGTTCCGCCGGGGGAGGAACATCCGGCGAGGTCGGATCCGACGGGGTCGGATCATCCGGCAGAGTCGGATCCGGCTGAGTAGGATCATTGATGGAAGGATCGCTACCCGCGTTCGTGTTCGGGCTGGGATCGGGAAGCGTGCCGTCAATATTTCCGTTCGTGTTGGCGCCCTCGTTCGTACTGGCGTTTTCGTTCTCATCCGCCGACCCGTAATATCCGCCGATGTGGTTTTCAGGATCGGAAAAACCGCTCACGTATTGCGGACGATTCGCCGTCGGGAGATATTCGATCGGCTGACCTTCCAGCGCGCGCATCATGAAATCGCGGAAGGTGCTTGCCGCCGTTGTGCCGTTGACCGGACGGGCAATGGAGTAATCGTTGCGGTCGCCGAGCCAGATCGCCACAGAGAGCTGCGGCGTCACACCGCAGAACCAGCTGTCCATGTAATCATCGGAGGTTCCGGTTTTACCGGCTGCCTCTTGGCCGTTCCAGAGCGCCGCCGCCGTGCCGGTGCCGCCCGTGATCACGCCTTTCATCACTTGAAGCGCCGCTGCGGCAACTTCGGTGGAGATGACGCGCTCGCCTTCGGGAACCGAGTTGTCGACGATCGTGTTGCCCTTGGAGTCGACGATCTTCGTGATGCATTCCGGCTCGTAATGCGTGCCGCCGTTCGCGATCGTGGCATAGGCCTCAGCCATCTCGAGCGGAGTCACCGAGCCGGTGCCCAGCGTGACGGAGCCGGTTTGGGGAAGGTCAGAATCGATGCCGAGCCGATGCGCCATCTCGGCGACGTTCTCGGGGCCGACCGACATGCACAGCCGCGCAAATGCCGTGTTCGAAGAAACAGCGAAGGCGCTCGCGATGGAACGCGTGCCATAGTTCGCATGATTGATGTTCGAAACGGTCCAGCCGGGATATTCCACCGTCGTGGAGGCATCGATCATCGTTTCAGGATTGATGCCGGCCTCAATCGCCGTCACCAGCGTAAACGTCTTGAACGACGAACCCGCCTGACGGCCGGTGCCGCCTTCGCCGGTTGCCATGTTCACCTGTGTGGCGTTGTAATCCTTGCCGCCGACCATGGCCTTGATGTAGCCGTTGTCGGGATCGATGGCCACCATCGAAACCTCGTAGCCGCTGCCTGCCTCCGCCTCTTTGTTCGCAGCCGCCGCCTCGGCATCGGCCTGAAGCTTCAGATCGATCGTGGTGTAAACCGAAAGGCCGCCCTTAAAGATCTCCGTTGCCGAATAAGCGTATCGTCCATCGGGATCGGTGAGCTGATTGCGCACGTAGCTGGTGAAATACGGGTTGGAGATGATGCCTGTGGTCGAGGGCACGGTCTCGTTGAGCGTGATCGGCTCGGCCTTCGCCGCATCAGCCTCCTCTTGGGTAACAACGCCGTTTTTCACCATACGATCTAGCACGACGTTTCGCCGTGCGAGGCACTGATCAGGATTGTCAACGGGATTGTTGTAGGTGGGCGATTGCGGAATGCCGATCAGCGTCGCCGCCTCGTTCAACGTGAGGTCGATCGCATTCTTCGAGAAATAGCGCTTTGCGGCTGCCTGGATGCCATACGCGCCGGATCCATAGTTGATGGTATTCAGATACATGAGGAGGATCTCGTCTTTATCGTAGATCTTCTCCACCTCGCGTGCGATATACATCTCGCGCACCTTGCGCTCGAAGGTGATGTCCTTCATTTCCGACTGCATGATCGTATTGCGCACGAACTGCTGTGTGATCGTCGAGGCGCCCTCGATCGCACCGCCGCTCAGGTTGTTGATAAGGGCACGGCCGACGCCGATGATATCGACGCCGTCATGTTCGTAGAAGCGCTCGTCCTCCGTCGCCACGGTGCCTTTCTTCACGTAGTCGTTGATCTGATCGAGCGTAACCGGTTCGCGCTGCTCGAGCAAAAATTCCGCGAGGACGGTCGTTCCATCTGAGGCATAGACGACCGTCGGCATCGCATAGCCGAACTCGTCGAGGTTCGTGTAGTCGGGCAGATCACGAAGCCACGAATTAACCAACGTCGTCACGGCGATAACTCCCGCAATAATGACGGAGAGAATGATGGCGAGTACCATCAATATAACGGCGCGGGTGTTTGTCTTCTTCGTCCCCTGCCGGCTTTTCATTGCACGCGAACTCATACCTACCTCCCGATAAGCCAGCGCACATTGTATCATCGGGAAGGATTCCACGCGAAACCAAGCGGCTTTCACGTGGCAAAATGCCACAGAAGCTGCGCAGGCTCACCATTGCCCGACCATAATTTGTGCACCGAAAGTCTACGAAAGGCCTCCGGAAACGGCATACGACATGGACCTGCCGCAAAGGCGCAAAACGAGCTGGCACAACCCACGTCGAGCGCCCAAGCGCTATGAAAGCAACGTGCTCAGCCGTTCAACGAGGACGTCGATTTCGGCGTTTGTGCAGATAAGCGGCGGAAGGAAGCGCAACGTATGCGGACCTGTCGCGTTCAAAAGCAGCCCCCTATCAAGCCCACGGACAGCAAGTCCGAAGGCATCAATTGCCGGATCCGCAAGATCAGCGCCTACCATGAGACCGTATCCACGCACCTCTGTGAGCGCATCGAGTGCGGCAAGGCGCTGCCTGAAGTACTCTCCCGTCGCACACACGGATGCCGCGAAGCCTTCGGAGGAAAGCTCGGTAAGCGTCGCTTTCGCACAGGCGATCGCAAGGTTCGATCCGCCGAACGTCGTACCGTGGTCCCCGGGATGGAACGCATCCGCCACGTGAGCAAGCGCCGCACAGGCGCCCATCGGAAAGCCCGATGCGATGCCCTTCGCCATGCTGACGATATCGGGCGTGATGCCGAAGTTCTGGAAGCCAAAGGGCTTGCCCGTGCGGAAAATCCCCGTCTGCACTTCATCGCAGATGAGAAGCGCATCGCGTTCTTCGGTGAGCGCCCTTACCTCTTGCAGGAATTCCGGCGTGCAAGGGTGCACCCCGCTTTCTCCCTGAATGCACTCCACCATCACAGCGCACACGCGATCGCCGTATTCATCGAACTTCGCGCGAAGCGCTTCGATATCGTTGATCGGCGAGAAATCGAAGCCTGCGGGCAGCGGCTGGAAAACCTCCTGCTTGGTGAGCTGTGCCGTAGCCGCAAGGGTTGCGAGCGTGCGGCCGTGGAAGCTGTGGAGCAGCGTGATGATGACCGGGGCCTCATCGGCCGAGGGCGTGACGCCCTTTGCCTCCGCCTTGCGCCGTGTGTAGAGGCGCGCGAGCTTGATGGCGCATTCATTCGATTCGGCGCCGGAGTTCGTGAAAAAAACCTTCCACGCCTCGGGGGCCTCATGGAAAGCGGCGCCCTGTGCGCTCTCACCAGCGGAGACACCCTCTTCCGCCTCGGCTGCAGAAGCGCTGAGAAGCGAGGAAAGCATGAGGGCCACCTCGCCGCGGTTCTCGATGTAATAGTAGTTGCCCACATGGATGAGCTTGTGTGCCTGCTCCTCGAGCGCCCGCACCACCGATGGATGGCAATGCCCGAGGCTGTCGCAGCCGATGCCCGCGATGAAGTCGAGATATTCCCTGCCCTCATCGTCGTAGACCCTCATGCCCTCGCCCCGCACGAGCTCGACCGGCTTGCGGGCGAACGTCGGCATGACGTAGGTTTGCTCAAGTGCTTGTTCTGTTTGCAGGCTCATAACGTTCCTTTCCCTGCATTATTCTTCCGGCTCGGTGGCGATGAGCTTCGCCGCAAAATGCCCTGTTGGCTGCTCGTTGAAATTTTCAACATCGTGCGGCTGCACGACGGTCGTTCCCACGCCGAGATTCGTCAGCAGCTCAAGCAGAAGCGAATGCGGCGTCTTCCCATTGATGATATGCGCACGCTTCACGCCTGCATCGAGCGCGCGAACGCACGATTCCAGCTTCGGGATCATGCCCGTAGAGATGTTTCCGCTTTGAAGCAGCGCCCGTGCCTCGTCCACGTCCATATACGAGATGAGGCTCTGCGGGTCGGGATAGTTCTCATAGAGTCCGTCCACATCGGTGAGGAACATGATCTTGTGCGCCCCGATGGCGGCGGCCACATAACCGGCGGCCACATCGGCGTTGATCGAATAGGCGCCTCCGTCCTCCCCGATGGCGATCGGCGCGATCACGGGAATGTAATCGTTCGCGATGAGGTCTTCGATGAGCGCGTCGTTGATGCGCGTGATCTTTCCCACGCGGCCCATCTCCTCGCTGAGTTGTTCGGCGACAATGAGCCCCGCATCGGTACCGCTCACGCCGACCGCGATATTGCCGTGCGCGTTCATCGCCTCCACAAGCTCTTGGTTCACCTGACCCGTGAGCACCATACGCACCACACTCATCGCCGCGTCGTCGGTCACGCGCTGGCCGTCGATGAACTTTACGGGAAGCTCGAAGCGGTTCATCACCTCGGTGATGGCATTGCCGCCGCCGTGCACGATCACGATGTTCACGCCGATGATCTTGAGCAGAACGAGATCGGACATCACGGCAGCGCGCAGCTTTTCATCGACCATCGCCGAGCCGCCGTATTTGATGACGACAGTTTTACCGGTGACGCTTTTGATCCACGGAATTGCCTCCGTGAGCACTTCGCCGATGCTGCTGTCTACCCCTTCGGGGCGATACCAATAATCATATTTCATGAGCGATAATCTCCATTGATCGAAACGTATTCATGTGTCAGGTCGCAGGTCCACACGGTGGTTGCGCACTCGCCGGCGCCCAAGTCGATGTCGATTGCGATTTCGTGATGTTCGAAGAGCGCGCTTGCCTCGTCCTCATCGAACTCGAGCGGCAGGCCGTTGAGCATGACGGGAAGCCCCATGAGCACGATGGCAACGTCTTCCTGACGAAACTCCGCGCCCGATTTGCCGAGCGCCGCCGCGATGCGGCCCCAATTGGCGTCGTGCCCGGCGATCGCCGTCTTCACGAGCGGGGAGTTCGCCACGGCACGCGCCGCGAGATCGGCGTCTTCCGGCGTGGCCGCGCCCTGCACGTTCACCGTCACCAAGCGCGAAGCGCCCTCGCCATCTGACGCCATCGCGCGGGCAAGCGTCACACACACCTGCTCGAGCGCCTGCTGGAACATCTCCATCGCCGGCGAATCCGGCTGGAAGGTCTTTTGGCATGCTTCGGCGCCAGCAGTGCTTTCGCCCTGCATTTCCCCTTCACTCTGAACTACCTCAACCTCACCTTCACCTTGCGCCGCAGCGCCGCTCGCGAACAGGATGCACGTGTCGTTGGTGGAGGTATCGGAATCCACGGTGACCTTGTTGAAGCTCTTCCCCACGGCCTTCACGAGCGCCTTGTGGAGATCCGCCGGCGCAATGGGGGCATCGGTTGTGAGAACCGCGATCATCGTGGCCATGTTCGGCATGATCATGCCCGCGCCCTTCGACATGCCGCCCACGGTGAAGATGCAGCCATCCCATCCGCAACCGTCGCCCGAAAACGTGACGGCGCACTCCTTCGGATGGGTGTCGGTGGTCATGATCGCTCGTGCGGCATCCGAACCGCCGTCGCGGGAAAGTTCGTTCAGCGCATCGGGCAGGCCTTCTTCGAAAGGACCCAAGGGCAGCTCGACGCCGATGACGCCGGTGGAAGCCACGAGCACCTCGGCCTCTTCGCAGCCGACGACCTCGGCGGTCATCGCGGCGACGGTTTCTGCCGCCTCTTTGCCAAGAGCGCCGGTCGCGGCGTTCGCGATGCCGGAATTGATGATAACGGCACGCGCCGTGCCATAGGAGTCGCCGATGGTGCCTTCATCCGTTGCACCCAAATGCTCACGGCACACCTGAACGGGCGCCGCACAAAACTTGTTCTTGGTGAAAACGCCTGCACAGGGGCACGTTTCGTCTGCTACGACGAGCGCCATATCAAGCCTGCCCGGATTTTCCCGAAAGCCGGCGTGGATGCCACAGGCCCGAAATCCGCGCGCACTCGCTACACCGCCGTTTTCCCGATAGAAAAACCCGTATTGCTCGGCGCAGGCGTCTGCGGTTATGCTCACTCTTTCCTCCTCAAATCCTTCGCTCGTTTCCTCATGCACCAAACCTCGCGTTTTCGCTGTTCAGCGCAGTGCTCTTTGCATTAAAACGGCAGCGGCGTGAGGCGAAGCCCCGCGTCTTCCGCCAGCCCGCACACAATGTTCGCACACTGGATGGCCTGTGTGGCTGCACCCTTTCCCAGATTGTCGATGGCGCCGAGCGCGATGATGCTGCGCGTGTCCGCATGGGCGACCACCGAAACGTGCGCTTCGTTTGTGCCGACCACGCTCGCGGTTTTCGCAAGAATACCCTCGTCAAGCACGTGAACGAAGGGCGACGTGCGGTAGAACGCGCGATACGTTTCCACCAGTTCCGCCGTCGTGGGCATGGGGCGGTCGGGAGAGACGGCCATGGTGACGGTGGAAAGCAAACCGCGATTGAACGGCGCCAGATGCGGCGTGAATACCACACGACTTGGCGCATCAAGAATCTGCTCGATCTCCGGCGTATGTCGATGGTTTCCCACGCTGTAGGCCTCAGCGTTCTCGTCGGCGAAGCAGAAGTGCGTGCGCTCGGTCGCCTTCCTTCCTGCCCCGCTGACTCCTGAGATGGCGTCGACGACGATGCGCGAGCCCTGCTCCACAAGGCCCTCCCGTAAAGCAGGCGCCGCCGCAAGCGACGTCGCCGTCGGGTAGCATCCGGCACAGGCGACAAGCACCGCTTCGCCCTGCGCGTAACGCGCCGCAGCTTCGGAAAGCTCGTCGCGCGTCAGCTCGGGAAGCCCGAAAGCCGCTTTTGCAAGAAGCTCGGGAGAGGTATGCGGCGTCTGATACCATTTCTCGAAGAGCGCGGGATCTTTCAGGCGATAGTCAGCGGAGAGATCGACGACTGTCACATTCGCCTCAAGCAGCGTGGGCGTGAGGGCAAGCGATGCGGTGTGCGGCACCGCCAGAAAAACGACATCGCAAGCGCGGAGCCTTTCAAGGGCGCTTTGCTGAGATTCAAACACAAGATCCGTCTTGCCGATAAGCGCAGGATAGGCGAAAGATAGCGGATGGCCCGCCAGCGAATCCGAAACCGCGCAAACCAACTCGAACACGGGGTGGTTGATCAGCACCCGCGCAAGCTCGATGCCCGCGAATCCCGATGCTCCGACTATTCCTGCTTTCATCGTCATACCCTGTCCTTTACCTTCACGTTATACATACGGCGCTTTCGCGTTCATGGGAACCGCCTGCGAACATGTTCGCCCATGCGCCCGTTCACCCATCGCCCATGTGCTCATGCGCCCATCGCCCATGTAACCATCCGCTCATGCGCTTTTTTTGTCACAAACCCAACAAAGCACCACCGAACCATCATGTTGTGGGATTTTGGGTTAAAAATTTATTGTATACAAACGACCGACGAAAAACAGGAAAAACACGAGGAGATAGAGAAGGAAGCCCATCTGAGGCCCAGCGCGACGAAGGGCATTCTCATTGAGGAGCGTTGATGTATCCCGAAAAAACCAATCTCATTCCCGCGAATCAGCCGGAATTGAAAGCGAAAGACGATCAACCGGCGCGCGCGGAAAACATCGCGGCAATCGTTTCCTATTTCGAAAGCGGCATCAAAGACACCTGCTGCGAACTGGGGATCGAGCTGGAACACACCATTGTGAAAGACGACCTGCAGCCCGTTTCTTATAACGACGAGCACGGCGTGCAGTGGATTCTGAACCAGCTATCTGCTGACTATCCTGAAGAAACGCGCGATGCGGAAGGCGACCTTCTGGGGATTTCGCGCCCTCGAGAGTCGGTGACGCTTGAGCCCGCCGCCCAGCTGGAGCTTTCCGCTGGGCCGTTCTCAAGGCTTGCGGATGCCGAAGAAACCTTTGAGAACTTCGAGCAGACACTTGCGAGCGTCCTCGGGCCAGTGGGAGAAAAAGCGCTCACCATCGGTTATCACCCCACCGCGAAGGCGCGTGAGCTGAAGCTGATCCCGAAGCGCCGCTACCAGCTGATGAATATGTATCTGGGCGAGGTGGATGCCTACGGCGTGAACATGATGCGAGGAAGCGCCTCCACGCAAGTTTCCATCGATTATCATAGCGCCGAGGACTGCCTGCGTAAGCTGCGGCTTTCCTCCGCCCTCGTACCGGTGTTCTCTCTGATCTGCGACAATTCACCCATATTTGAAGGGGCGCCCCGTCCGCACCAACTCGTACGCACCGACATCTGGAATCACACCGACAATGTGCGCTGCGGTATCGTCTCTGGCCTTATGGAGCCGGATTTCACCTTCGCCGACTATGCCGCCTACATTCTCGATACGCCAGCCATCGTGGTGCCGTGTTCGCGTGAGCAATGGTGCTACGCCACGCGCACTTTCGGTGAGGTGTATTCGCATTCCCCCATGACACGAGACGATGTGATTCACGCAGTTTCGATGTTTTTCACCGACGTCCGCCTGAAAACCTACGTGGAGATTCGCCCTGCCGATGCCATGCCCATCCCCTACGTCATCGCCTATGCGGCGCTCATTAAGGGGCTGTTCTACCCCGCGAAGAGCCTCGATGCGCTGGACGAAATGCTTTCATCCGTGCGAGAAAACGATATCGTGGAGGCAAAGACCGCCCTGATGGAAGCAGGGTATAATGCGCAGGTATACGGAAGGCCAGTAGCAGAGATCGCCGATGCGCTCATAGAGATCGCAAGCGATGGGCTTGATGACGAAGAGCGGCACTATCTGGAGCCGCTTGCCCGCTTGGTAGCAAAGCGGGCAACATTGGCTGACGCCGGCTTGGGGCTATAAAGCCGCACCATGAGCGATAAGACATCGCCCTCGGACAATAAAGGAGCTTGAAATGAGCAACGAAGGCAAGAAGGTAAAGATTCACTACAACAGCACCCTCGACGACGGCGAGAAATTCGATTCGTCATACGACCGTGGCGAGCCGATCGAGTTCGTCTGCATGGCAGGGACCGTGATTCCGGGCTTCGATCAGGGCGTAAAGGATATGAAGGTCGGCGAGAAGAAGACCGTCCATATTGAGCCGGCAGACGCCTACGGCGAATACAACCAAGCCGCCGTTCAGGTGATTCCCGCAACCGCCATCCCAAACGCCGACAAGCTTCCCGTGGGCGAGATGATTTATATGAACGGCCCGGGCGGCATGCCGACGCCTGTCAAAGTGGTGAGTGTTGAGGACGGCAAAGTGACGCTCGATTTCAATCATCCTCTCGCCGGCAAGGCGCTTAACTTTGAACTCGAGCTTGTCGAGATCGAAGAATAACGTAAAGAACAAACGCCCCTCCGGTCGATGGGAGCACTATGTCGAGCGGCGCCACGTAAGGCCGCAGCCTCTATTACACGCGCTGTTCGTCAGTACAGCGCAATTAATTACCGCTCGAGCATATCGATGATTTGCTGGATACGTTCCTTGGTGAGCTCGGCGCCCGTCGAAGCTCCGGCAAGCGACGCCTGAAGCTCTTCGCCTGCTTCCTGCATAGCCGCATCGATTGCCTCTTGGCGACTCTCTTCCCATGCGGCCTGATCGGCGATGAGCGCCTTCACTGTTTGCTCGGGCGCAACTGCCGTGATGCCTGAGATCAGGTCGTCGAGCATCACATTAAGGTTATCGTAGTACTCCATTGTCGCGAGGGTTATCTCTTGCTCACTGCCCTGCGTGAGCCGCCCAGACTCTTCGTTCGACTTGAGGAAACCGTCGAACCATTTCTGCCAGTCGGCTGCGATAGCCGTGCTGACAAGTCCGGTAATCGCGCCTTCTTGCAACGCCTCATTCGATGCGTCGCCCTGCTCGCCTTGCGTTGGCTGCCCATCTTGCTCGAGCTCGGGCGGCAGCGTGAGCGGATACGTTTTCTCGATCCAGCCGTCCACATCGTGCCATACCCACTTCGCAAGCGACGAGGTGTTTTGGCGATAGAGCGTCTTTCCCGAGCAGACTGTGGCTTCTATTCCAGTCGTTGACCAGAGCGCTTTCAAAATAGGGTCCGCTTCAAGAAAAACCGCGTCGAGCGGATAGCCCGGCAGGTCGGTGGATGAACGGAACGGCCCCGACCATACGCCGTAGCTGAAGCTTGCCATCTCCTCGATTGGCCCGCCGCCGACGAGCACATAGCTGGGCAGGTAGGGCTTGAGGTTCTTGTACCAAACTGGTCCGACATGCTTCACGTAGGCGATCGACATCGTAACGGAAAGAGACGACGGGAGCTCTGCCCCGCCGAGGTTGGCGGACACGATGTAGCCGTTCATGTCGCAGGTATACGAGCTGAACCCATTCGTTTGCACGGGCAGACCGTCTTCGTCGTAGGACGTGGTGAATGTCAAGACCGATGCGGCACTGTCGGCATTATCTGCACTGTCGGCATTGTCGGCATTATCGCCATTAGCGGAGTTTTCAGCACTCGTAACATTCTCGACTTTCAGCGTGAGCGCCGTCGCGGTAGCGTC
>CANQTB010000053.1 GCA_947626665.1 uncultured Eggerthellaceae bacterium | reverse complement strand
ACGATTCGAACGATTCGAACGAGACCCAAAACGAAAGCCGCGCCCATTCAAAGGCTAGGCGATCGCAAAGTCTTCTTCGCCTTCGAACACCTTCATCGCATCCTCGACGCTGTAATCGCCGAGCGTGATGGCGCTGATGGCCTTCGTCAGGCGCACGGCCTCGTCGAGTGAGCGCTGATGGATGTTGCGTCCGGTTGCATTGCCGCACGCACCGCCAATGTGAATCTGGTCGTAGAGCTGCGTGAGGAAAGTCTTCGCATCAACCGTGGATCCGCCTGCGCATACGAGACCAGTACGGCCCGCAGCAGCGGAGGCGACAGCCAAGGCCTCGGCCGGAGTACGCTTGTCATCGCCCTCGGGCTTCGGCGGGTTCACTTTCACGAAATCGGCGCCAAGGCAAAGAGCCACGCCCGCGGCACCGGCGATAAGATCGGGGTCTTTCTCGGCGGTGACGGCCTTGCCGCGCGGATAGATCCACAGCACGACGAGCAGGCCGTTCGCATGGGCCTGGGCGATCAGCTCGCCCGCCTCGGCCATCATGGTGGCCTCATATTCGCTGCCCAGATAGATCGTGTAGCCAAGCCCCACGATGTTCACGCCGTTATCGCGCATTGCAAGCACGCACTCAAGATCGGTGAGTTGCGGTGAATAGGGGTCGTCTTGCTTCACGCCGACGAGGTTTGTTTTGGAATTCATCTTCACGAGATAGTTCACATCGGGATAATCGCCTGCATATCGCGCGATCAGACCACGCTGGCCAGCAACAACGCCGCAAACACCTTGCGAGCCAATCTTGAACAGATGCTCGGGATCGAGATCGTCGGGATGTACGTCTTTCCCATAGAAGTCCTTGTTCAGATGCTCGATCTTTTGATCGCAGGCAAAAAGCATCAAACGTCCGGTGCCGCGCGTCGCCTTCATATAGTTCTCGATGTAGGTGTCACGTGATTCGGGTGCCACATCCACCGGCACCAAAACCTCTTCGCGCGTAATTTTCGGCATAACGTTCTCCTTTCAGAAGATCCTGCATTTCAAGCCACGAATGGCAAAACTCGCACGCCCGTATTGTATGCGTAAAATGTCCAAACGTCTCGCTTAATCAACGCCTCGACGAAAGATATTCCCCGATTGTTGATCAAATCTCAACATCCCAACACTTACCAAGTTCCCGTTGGCCAAGCTGAGCAAACGCCCCTCTCAAGCTCCTGCTTTCAGTCCTCTGTTTTCGAATCCTTGTTGGCATCGATGTTCTCAATTCCTGCAACGCGTTCGGGGTGATGGCTTTTCTCGTAGCGAGCATAACCGAGAAGGCCCACGACCGCCAATGCGGCGGCTATCACGAAGATGATGATGCTCGAAACATAGTCGCCCTCGATGAACTGAGATGCCGCATACGTGGAAACGACGATGCCGGGAATGCGGCCGACGTTTGCGAGCAGCAGAAACGTTCCCATCCGCATATCCGTGAGCGGAACGAGGTAGGTAAACACGTCTTTCGGCAAGCCCGGGATAAGGAAAAGGATGAACACGACGACGTTCAGCCGTCCGGATTCTTCGAAATGACGGAACTTGTCCATCGCATCGGCGGGCACCATATCGCGCACAAAGGGCGCCCCCAACTTGTGCACGAGCAGGAAGATGAAGGCGCTTGAGATCACGCAGCCGACAATCACGATCAAGGCGCCGAACCATGGCCCAAACATCATGCCGGCGGCGATCTGAACCACCTCACCCGGGATGAATGCGACCACAATCTGCAGAAACTGTATGGCAAGAAGGATCGCCACACCAAGTGGGCCCGCGTTCTGCACGTCTTGGATAACGCGCTCTACACCGCCCGGTTCGAATATCTCTGCCACAAGCGGCCACAAAAGCACGCAAACGCCCACCATAATGGCGATGAACACCAAAAGCCCGACGAACTTAACGATGTCCGCCGTCGAGAAACGCTTCGGCTTTTGATCAGTCATCTTTGCGTGCCTTATTGAATTCGTCTTTAAACGCCGTGAACATGCCCTTTGTTTTCGCGAGCTGCCTTCCCGTCAAATAGGCGCCTTTGTTGATGGCTCTTCCTGCCGCATCCGCCAACTCGTCGGTATGCGGTTTCACCTTCTCCGCCGCCTTCTCTTTCACGTTCTGCACGGCGTCTTTCGCCTTCTTGCTGACGACAGCGGTCGCACGCCCCGCCTTCTCGGCAAAGCCGCCTTCCGCATCAAGGTCGGCAGCTTCGTCAGCCACGAGAATTGCACCGAGCTCGTTTTCCTCCCCATTCTCCCCACGAATGGAAAGCTCTGTGCCCACACCACGGCGGAAGCCCTTGATATATTCTGCGGGAATCTTTCGCTTGCCGAGGAGCGCGTTCGAGGTCATCCCGTTGGATGTTTCCAGATAGGAGACCTTGCCGGTCTGCGGATTAAATACCACCGAACCGACAAGCCCCAGATTCTCTCCCGACTTCGTGAGCACTGGAAGCCCCACCCACAGCACGCATTCGTTGTAATCGATGCCGAGGTCCTTGCATGCTCCGCGATTCACCGCACTCGATTCGTCGCGAATGACGATGCGCCCGTCCACGATATCGTAGCCCCGAATAGAAACGAACACATCTTTACGGCGAAACATCAAAAGAAAATCAGGACGCTTCACAATGAATCCCACACAGCGAGCCTCTTTGGGATGGAAGACACAGGACCGCACTTTGCCAACGCGCTTTGTGCCGTTCTTTCCGCCAAAGACGCGAACGCCGATCAGCTCAGACGTGCTCATTTGAGTTCTTGCCATGTTCGCCCTTCCCCGACCTTTCACGTGTTGTTTCGCTGCTGTTTCGCTGCTGTTTCGCTGCTGCTTCACCACATTGTCCCGCATAATAAATGCGATCGGCAAGCCTGAGGCCGGCCGATCGCATTATGTTTACAGAAAGGAGCCGACAAGCGGCCGCCTCGTGGCAATTAAAGACAGGAGCCGCTTAGCCTTGCTCTCCGGTAGCCGCCTGCTTGACCTCATCAACGGCAGCTTCCGCTTTATCTGCGGCAGCATCAACGGCCGCCTCCGCTTTATCAGCAGCGGCATCGGCTGCTGCTTCAGCCTTTTCCGCAACAGCGGGGATGGCCTCGTCGGCAGCATTCTGAGCCTCTTGCGCGTTCTTCAAAACCTGGGCGGCAATGCGCTCACGCGCCGCTTCGATCTTCTCACGCAACTGGTCGCTCTGGTCGGCGATTGCGGGCTTCGCGTTTGCAGCTGCCTGCTTCACCTTGTCGGCTGCGGTGTTATACACCTGCTGACCACGAGCCGCAGCGTTCTGTGCGAAAGTCTGAGCACTGGCAAACATCTCTTGGCCCTTCGCCGCCGCCTGCTGATAAACCTGCTGGAGATTGCCCTGGGCCTGGGTACCCCAATCTTGAGCCTGCCCCCAAGCTTCATTTGCCTTCTCGGCTACCAAAGCGCGAGTTTCAGCTCCCGTACGAGGGGCGTAAAGCAGCGCGATGATGGCGCCTACCGCTCCGCCAAACAGAAATGGCACGAGCTTATTTCCCATAACTGCCTCCTTTTTTCCAAAGTCGATTGCGTCATTATAGGCCAGCACCCCAAACGCAAAGCCTAAAAAACCCAGATTGTCAATTTTGAAACCAACCAGATACTTTCGCCCAATTCGCACGAAGTTTTGCCTCGTTCGCAAGTGAACGAGCGAGAGCGTTCGCTAGAACGCCGAAAATAGCCCCCCGCTAGCCGCGTCCTCTGTTGCGTGCACAATGGCTTACCAGCCCATCGAGCACGCCGGCAAGCGAAAGCCCCGCCGCCTCGCAGGCCATGGGAAAAAGCGAATGCTCGGCCATGCCCGGAGAGACGTTGGTTTCGATCACGCGCGCCGAACCGCCATCCCACACGCAGTCAATTCGCGCGAGGTCAAGCAGATTATAAGCCCGATACACCTCTAAGACCGCGCGCTCAATCTCGCTGCGAATTGCCTGCGCATCGGCTTCGTCAGGCGCAAGGGAGGCGTTGCGAACGGGCGCAAAGTATTCTGCTTGCGAAACGTTGATGCGAGCGTCGGTATCGTAGAAGGTGTTGTGAGAGACGATCTCCACGGGCGGGAGCACGAAGGCGTTCTCACCGTTGCCGATCACTGAAACAGCCAGCTCAACGCCCTCGACCCACTGCTCGATCACCACCTCGTCATCATAGGAAAGCGCATCGAGAATCGCCTCACCCAGCTCGTCGATTCCGTCTACCCGATGCACACCGAGCGCTGAGCCGCCGTGCGCCGGCTTCACCGCCACGGGATAGCCCCCGATCACGCGTTTCTCAACGAGATCGAGCGCCATCGCAGCGCCCATATCCTTGAAGGCGTCGCGCGCAATGCACATGCCTTGGGGCCATGAGGCCACTGGTTCCTCGCCGGTTATGGCGCGGTAAGCCGCCATGGTCATATGAAGCGAGTCTTTGTTCCAGGTGGAATGGCACACCTCCACGCCCGAACCCACGAAGGGGATATCGAGAAATTCGAGCAAGCTTTGGATGGTGCCGTCCTCGCCATGCTTGCCGTGCAGGGCGATATAGGCGGCGTCGGGCTTTTCGCTGCGCAACGTCGGGACGAGCGAACTCGTCGTGTCGAGCGGCAGCGGTCGATGGCCGGCCTCCTCAAGGGCGCGGCATACGTTTTTGCCACTGGCGAGGGAAAACTCGCGCTCGAACGAGCTTCCTCCCATCAATACGGCTATCTTCATCGATTGTCCTTTCTCGGTTAAACGAAGTGTCGGCTTTTCTCTTCGCCAGCACGCGACTTTATGCCTTGATTGCCCCCGCTTGGATGAAGGCGCGGTAAAGCTCCAAACGCTCTTCAATCACCTCCGCCAGCCGTCGGATCGCCTCGGTGATGTTTTCGGGGGTCTCGTAGCAAAACGCGATGCGCATGCAATTGCGCCCGCGCACGCCGTCGGGGAAAAAGCCATCGCCGGGCGTATAGGTGACCCCGTGCTCAAGCGCAGCGCCGAGCATCGAGGAGGTGTCCACGTAAGGAGGAAGCGTCACCCACACGAAGAAGCCCCCCTGCGGATGCGTCCAAGACGCCTCGGGCGGAAAGTGCTCCTCAAGGGCGGCGATCATCGCATCGCGGCGCGTGCGATAGGTTTTGACGAATCGTTGTAACGTGCGCTGCCACGGCGTGTCGGTGAAATAGTGCTCGACCACCACTTGATCGAACATGCTGCCGCACAGATCGGTGCCCTGCTTGGCGAGATTGAGCTTGGCGATCACGCCATGGGGCGCAGCGACCCAGCCACAGCGCAGGCCCGGCGCCAAGGTCTTCGACACCGTGCCCAAATAAACCACCTGATCAGACAGGGCCTTCATGGGAAGCACATGACCGCCCTCGTAGCGCAGCCGTCCATAGGGATCGTCCTCGACCACCATGAATCCGTAAGTCTCGGATAGCTCAAGCAGGCGCTTGCGCCTCGCCGGCACCATCGTGACGCCCCCGGGATTTTGGAAGTTCGGGATGGTATAGCAGAATTTCAGGCGCGGATTGTTCTTGCCAATAGACGCGAGCTCCTCTTCCAGCAGATCGATGCGCATACCTTCCTCATCGAAGGGAATGCAGCGGATGTCGGGCTGATATGCCGAGAACGCCTGGAGGGCGCCGAGGTAGGTGGGACCCTCGGTGATGATGATGTCGCCCTCGTTGATGAAGGTCTTCCCCAACAGATCGAGGGCCTCCTGCGCGCCCGCCGTGATGAGCACCTCGTCAGGTTTCACGCGAATGCCCAAATCGCGCATTAAATCGCAAAATACGCGCTTGGTCTCGACGCGCCCGTCGGTGGAACCGTACTGAAGCGCCACCGCTTGCTGGCTGTCGTAAACCGAGCGCGTGGCCTTGCGGATCGCAGACGATGGCAGCAACGAGACGTCGGGCATGCCGCCGGAAAGCGAGATGATGTCGGGACGCGTAGCCGCCGCGAACAGATCGCGCACAGCCGAGGAACGCATCGTCCGTACGCGGTCGGCGACTTTGTCGCCGTAGATGTCGAAGGTCAAATGTGCAGAGGTCATCGTTGTAAAGTTTCACGCTCCTTCTTGCAGGGCTTTCTCGAGAAAGCCGGCTGCTTCGCGCAAAGCGCTCAATGCAACCAAGTCGTCGGTATAGTTTATCTCAACGCGCCAAAGGCCACTTTTCTCGTCAACGGGCTGCGTTGTTCCGCAAAAGCCCGGAAAGCCCGTTTTCGCTGCTTGACGTTCAAGTTCTATCCGTTCAAGTTCTATCGCTAGATGCTCGAAAAGGTGGGCGACATCCGTCGTGAATTCCTCATCAGCAAACGCGCGACCCTCGGCATTGAGGCATCGATGTTCCCGCAGCTGGGGAAAACGGGCGAGAGACAATGCCTTTGCCCGCGCACACGAAGCTGAGGAAAGCGCAGTGTTCACCCTCACCAAGCAACGAATGCGATCGGGCATCACTTCGATGCGCTCAATTGCGAAAGCGGCAGGCTCTCGCCCAAGCGAATCATCTGGTTTCACAGCATGAGTGTGCGCTTGGGCGTTTTCCTGACAGGAGAAGCCTTTCAATCGGCCGGACTCTCGTTTCGCCCTTTGGTTCGCCCTTTGGGCCGCTTCTCGTTTCGCCCTTTGGGCCGCTTCTCGTTTCGCCCCTTGTTTCACCTCTCGCCCTCTGCCCTTCGCGCTGCGCTAGCGCGATTCGGGCTCTATGACGTCGCAGCCCATGTAGCCGCGAAGCACCTCGGGCACCACCACCGTACCATCGGGCTGCTGGTAGTTCTCGATGATCGCCGCCATCGTGCGCCCGACGGCAAGCCCCGAGCCGTTGAGGGTGTACACGTAACGGCTTCCCTTGAAGTTCGCGGGATCCCTGTATTTGATGTTCGCGCGCCGCGCTTGGAAATCGGTGCAGCAGCTGCAGGAAGAGATTTCCTTGTAGTCGTTGTAGCAGGGCAGCCACACCTCGAGGTCGTAGGTTTTCGCAGATGAGAATCCTAGGTCGCCCGTGCACAGGGCGATCACACGATAGGGCAAGCCAAGCAGCTGCAGGATGTTCTCCGCATCCTCCACCATCGCCTCCAGTTCGTTGAAGCCCTCTTCCGGCGTCGCGATCTTCACCATCTCCACCTTGCTGAACTGGTGAACGCGAATGATGCCGCGCGTGTCGCGACCGGCGCTGCCCGCCTCTTCACGGAAACACGGCGTGAAGGCGCAGTAGTGCTTGGGAAGCTCGCTGATGTCGAGCGTCTCCCCTGCATGGAGATTCGTCAGCGGCACCTCGGCGGTCGGGATCAGGTAAAGCCCGCCCGTCGTCTTGAAGAGATCCTCCTCGAACTTCGGCAGCTGCGCCGTGCCGGTCAGCGTTTCCTTGTTCGCCAGCGCAGGGCACCACCATTCCTTGTACCCGCGCGAGGTGTGCGTGTCGGCCATGAAATTGATGAGCGAACGCTCGAGGCGCGCGCCCTTGCCGCCAAGAACGTAGAAGCGGCTCTCGGCAAGCTTCACGCCACGGTCGAAATCGATGATGCCGAGTTCGGGGCCAAGATCCCAATGCGCCTTCGATTCGAAATCGAAGGTGCGCGGCGTTCCCCACCTGCGCACTTCCACGTTTTCGCTTTCGTCTTTTCCGATGGGCGTGGAGGCGTCGGCGATATTCGGCACCGAAAGCATGAGCGCAGTGAGCTCGTCCTCCGCGGCACTGCGTTCTGCCGCCGCCTGCGCAAGGTTCTCGTTAATCGCGCGCACCTGTTCCTTCGCCTCGTTTGCGGCTTCGACGTCGCCTTTCGCCATAAGCCCGCCGATGCTCTTCGAGAGCGTGTTGCGTTGCGCCTGCAGCGCCTCCTCCTGGGCTATTGCCGCGCGACGGCGCTCATCAAGCGCGGTGAAACGCTCGGAATCCCATGCGGCATTGCGCACGCGCATCGCCTCGGCTACCTCGTCTAAGTGGTCGCGGACATATTTGACGTCAAGCATTGTCTATCCTCCATTACCAGCCTTACCGGCCTTATCAGAATTACAAGCATTACCGGCGTTACCGGCGTTACCGGCCTGTTCGGGTTATTACGTCTATGATACCCGTTGGCGATGGTTTTTTGCTATAGCCACAAAAGAAGCGTTTCATCAAACGCGAAAACGGCTCATACTTGCGCTGCTATAATAATTTCACTTGCCATCAATTTGTTGGCACGCGAGATGAGGACGTTCATGGATATTTACGAGATCTACCATTTTCTTTTCGAGACCATGCCGGGCATCGGCTGCCTCATCGGCGGTGGCTTGGTGATCAGCATCATTTTTTGTATAATCCTTGAGCGCAAGACGCGCAAGCTCTATATGAACCACGAGCCCGAAGAGGACGAATGGTTCGACGACTCCGAAGATGAGGAAGATGATTAACATGCAGCTTTCTGGTCAAACACCATTCCCTTCGAACTCGCCGGCTTCTCCGGCTTCTCCGGCCGGCGCGCTCTATATGCGCGATGGGGCCTATATCCCCCGCGTTGCCGCCGTGCACGACCTCTGCGGCTACGGCAAATGCTCGCTCGGCGTCGCGATTCCCGTGCTTTCCGCCGCGGGCTGCGACGTGTGCCCCGTGCCGACTGGGCTGTTCTCCTCGCACACCGCATTCCCCGGCTGGTATATGCACGACACCACCCCCATCCTGAAAGACTACCTCGCTGCATGGAAAAACATCGGCGTTGAGATCGACGCCATCTATTCGGGCTTTTTGGGCGCCCCTGAGCAGGTGGACATCATCGGCGAGCTATACGACACCTATCCGAACGCCCTGCGCGTCGTCGACCCCGTGATGGCCGACCATGGGAAGGTATATCCCACCTACACGCCCGAGCTTTGCGAAGCGATGGCGCAGCTTGCGAAAAAAGCCGACATCCTCACGCCGAACCTCACCGAGGCGGCGATCATCTTAGGGCGCGAATGGCACGGCACCAACATCAGCGACGAAGAGGCTGCTGAGATGGTGGGAGAGCTTATCGCAGCAGGCGCAAAACACGTGGTGCTGAAGGGCATCCTGCGCGAAGGAGAAAACGTCATCCGCAACTTCGTCGGCGGAATCGATTTGCCGGTGGCAGAGGTTTCCAACGAATACCTTCCCTATATGCTCCACGGCACGGGCGACGTCTATTGCTCGTGCTTGCTCGCAGGCATCATGGCCGGAAAAGACCTCGTGAGTTCGGCGGCCTTCGCCGGCGACTTCGTGCACGACGCGATGATCGTCTCGGCGAAGCAGCCCGACTTCAAAGATCGCGGCGTCAGCTTCGAACCGCTGCTCTACCAAGTCTGCGACCTGCTGAGATAGCTTGATCGATACGCGTCGGGGATGTCGAGGCACGCGGCGATAACCGCCGCAATGCTGGGGACGAGCGCCCCGATAACGACAAAGGCGGTCGGCGTCATGCCGATGAGCGATGCGCCGAACGGCATCATTACGCAGCAAATAATTACGCCCGCAATCACACAGGCAGCACCGGCAAGCCCGCCGAGTATGTCGAAGGTGCGCGTGCCGCGAACGCAGCAAGCCGAGAAGAGCACGGCCGCCAAAAGCCAGCTTGCGGCGATGACCCATGTTTCCGGCAGCCCCAGCGCGAAGAGCAAGTAACGATCAAGCGCGCCGAGTTGCATCACGAAATGCTCCGGCATACCCCAGCCGGTAAGAACTCCCGAGCCCATCGAGGCAAACGTTACAGCGGAGATGAGACAAAACGCCGTGTTGCCGAGCGCCTGCTTCACGGAAAGAAAGCACCCGCTTGCAAGCGGTGCAAAGGCGGCGCAGCCGACCGCGCCGCCAAGTGGCTGCATGAGCGCGCTCACTGCTGCGGCGCTTTCGTGCCTTCCCAAAAACCACCACCACACCACCGTTGCCACGAGCAGAACGGCACCGCATATGATGCCGCCGTTCATCGCGACGGCAAGAGCAAAGGCGCTGAATCCTGCAAGCGCGCCAAGATGCGGCCGTAAGACGGCGGCAAGCGCAAAGGCGATGACGATCGCCCAGAACAACGGCGTGAAATCGCTTGCCAAACCGAACGTTGAAGCCTCTTGCAGATGGATGTTCACGCCGGCGACGGCCGCGAGAAGCGCCGATGACGCCGCCGCAACCACGCGACCGATCACCACGCCGCCAGCATACCCCACGCGATCGACAAGCGGCAGACGTTCACGGGGGCCAGATGCCTCGTACGCGTCTTCCTCATATTCGCCAACGCCGCGCTTCACCACGGCAGCAAGTTCGCGCTTGCCCTTTTTGGCATCCCCAAGATGGGGCGCCAGCGCCTGCGCGAAAGCTTTCACCGAAGGATAACGCCCATCGGGTTCGGGGCTTAAGGCCTCGAAGAGAATATCGTCCAGCGCCGGATCGATATCATCGAAGCAGAGTGACGGCAGAACAAGCTCCGCAGTTTCAATCGCACGCTCTGCCCCCGCGAGATCGTCGGCAAGAAAGGGATTCTCCCCCGCCATCATCTCGTAGGTGAGGCTCGCGAGCGCCCATTCGTCCGTTCGCACATCCAAGGGCTGCAGCCGCATCTGCTCGAGCGGCATATAGCCGATGGTTCCTCCGCCGGTAAAGCCGAGGCCCGAGGCGTCCATCAGCGTTGCCAATCCGAAGTCCGTCACTTTCACAACGCCGCTTTTGGTGATGATCACGTTGTCGGGCTTGATATCCAAATGGAGCACATCGCCGTCGTGCGCCACTTCGAGTGCATGGGAAACGGATTCGAAAATCTCGGCGATCATATCGAGATCGATCTCATCGCCAAGCTCCTCTAGCACCGCCGTCAGCGTTTTTCCTTCGATGTATTCCATGATGATGTAGGCCGTAGAACCTGAAAGCACGCAGTCGAACACTGTCACGATGTGGCTGTCGATCAGCTGCGCAGCCGTTTGCGCCTCCTCAAGCCCGGGAATGGCATCGCGCACGTTTTCGTCATCGAAGGAAAACGTCCGCCCGTTCGGCAAAAAGCCCTCGTCAAAATCATCGTAGCCATCGGACGCATACCTCTCATAAGGGCCTTCAGGACTCTCGGAGCTTTCACCATACTCTCCCTCGGCATGCTCAGCGTTCTCGCCCTTCACGCGCTCTTCGATCGTCTGTAGATGAATGCGAGCCACGTCAGATGCGGAAAGCTGGATGCACTTGATGGCGACATCGCGTTTCAAGCGCGTATCGTAGGCATGGTAAACGGGCGCATAGCCGCCTTCCCCCGCCATCTCGATGATGCGATAACGATCAAGGAGGAAAGCGGGCGGAGCGCTCGTCTGCGGGGGATCTGAGAGAAACTGGACCATAAGAGCGGCGGGGCCTTTCGAGTTCGTTTTTACTGCGTTTCGGGTGCTATGTTTTAAGCGGTCGTCTTACGTTTCAGGTCGTTGTGCTTCGTTTTTGCTATGCTACCATAAGAAAACCGCCTTGCGAAATGAGGGGTGCTTCGCTATCATGATTGACGCTCTTTTTTAACTCGCAGGAGCACCTTTAAATGTGCGGGTGTGGCGGAATTGGCAGACGCGTACGGTTCAGGTCCGTATGAGGGCAACTTCGTGAAGGTTCAAGTCCTTTCACCCGCACCA
>CANQTB010000052.1 GCA_947626665.1 uncultured Eggerthellaceae bacterium | reverse complement strand
CATATCTACCAAAAGCTCAACATTCACACGCGCCAAGATCTCTTCGATCTGCTCGATGTGGAAAACCGCGAGCCCGCCCCTTCAGATGCCTCACGCGAAACGCCCTAGAGAATCCTTTCGAGAAACTCCCCCGAAAAGCGCTGCAGGGTTAACGAGCACATCAGCATCAAGGGCGCCGAACTTCTCCGCCGCGCAGATTATCGCCCCCCGACCACAGGGGATCGCGCTCTTATTGAGCACCTTGAAGCTGTGGGCCATGGAAAGCGCCGGGGTCGCCGTCTTTTTTATCTCGATAGGATGCAGCGCACCGTCGCTTTCGATTATCATGTCGATCTCCTTGGCATTGCGGTCGCGGTAGTAGTAAAGCGGCGGCTCAACGCCGAGATTGAGGTAGCTCTTGTATATCTCCGAGACGACGAAGTTCTCCATGAACGCGCCGGACATGGCGCCCGCCTCCATCGTATCGGCGCTCATCCAGCGCGTGAGGTGCGCGACGAGCCCGCAATCGTGGAAATAGAGCTTCGGTGCCTTCACCGTTCGCTTGAGCTGGTTGTTCGAGTAGGGATGCAGATAGAAGATGACCCCCGAGCGCTCCAACACCGAAAGCCACGCCTTCGCCCTGTCTTGGCGAATCCCCACATCCTCGGCGATGGCGGAAACATTGAGGAGCTGCGCGCACCGAGCAGCGGCGGCCCTCATGAAGCTCACGTATTCGAGCGCATCGACATTGCCCAGAAGCCTCCGCACATCGCGCTCGATATTACTCTTGCGCGACCTCGTTCACGAGCGGCTCGATGGCGCGGTCGATATACGTCATGGTTTGCTCCATTTTTAGGCTAAAATACGGTTTTTCCGCATTTTAGCCTAAATTGAGCGCTTTACCAATGCAAGAAGGCGCCGACGAATCGCCAGCGCCCGTTCATTTTGCTTTGGAAGCTGCTGAGTAGCGCGCACTACGTCGCTTCACGAACTGCCGACTACAGCGCGAAGTCGGGGTCGAAGAGCGAGGCCACTGAAACGTTGCCGTAGACGTTCTCGATGCCGCGCGCCAAAAGGGGCGCCACGGAGATCACCTTGATCTTGCCCGTCTGATGCTCGCGCGGCACGGGAATCGTGTTGCACACGACAACTTCCTCGATGTCGGCGTTCTCCAGCCGCTCGTAGGCGGGGCCGGAAAGCACCGGATGCGTGCAGCACACATACACCTTGTCGGCGCCGTTTTCCTTGAGCGTCTGCACCGCGGCGACCACCGAGCCGCCAGTATCGATCATGTCGTCGTTCACGATGCAGATCTTGCCGTTTACATCGCCGATCAGCGCCGTGATCTCGGCCTTGTTGTGGCTCGGGCGCCCTTTGTGCATGATCGCGAGGTCGGAGCCGAGCATGTCGGAGAAACGCTTTGCCGCCTTCGCGCGCCCGACGTCGGGGCTCACCACGCAGAGCCGTTCGCGGTCGAGGTTCTTCGAACGGAAGTAGTCGGCGAGAATCGGCAGCGCTGTCAGATGATCCACCGGCACGTCGAAGAAACCTTGGATCTGCCCTTGATGAAGGTCGATCGTCATCACACGCGTGATGCCCGCGACGGTCATGAGGTTGGCGACGAGCTTCGCCGTGATCGGCTCGCGCGCGGCCGCTTTGCGATCTTGCCGTGAATAGCCATAGTGGGAAACCACCGCGGTGATCTCGCGTGCGGATGCGCGTTTCGCGGCATCGGCCATGATAAGGAGTTCCATCAGCGCGTCGTTCACATGCTCGCCGGCGATGGATTGCACGAGAAACACATCGGCGCCGCGCACGCTTTCCAGATAGCGCGCGTAGATCTCGCCGTTCGAAAACTTCTCAAGCTTCACATTGCCCAGCGTAATGCCCAGCTCGCGAGCGATGTTTTCCGCCAACTCAGGATTGACCGAGCCAGAGAACACCGCGAGGCTCTTTTGCATTTGCGTCATGGGAACTCCTTTACCGTCGTGGTTTAACCGTCGATACCACCATACCAGATAACACCGGCGCGGGCCTTCACGTTATGCGCGCCCAACCGGAGATTAACAGCGTTTTAACTCTGCGCTTTCCCCAACGTCTTCATTCTTCGCTCTCCCGGGCGATTTAACTCTGCGCATGCGCGTTGTTTAACGCGTCGTGTTAACTCGCCGCGCCCACGTCGCTTTAACTCACTGCGCCCGCGTCGTGTTGGTGATGCTTATCCGCCCAGCCATCGATTTGGGTCTGGCGCGCACGGCCAAGGGCCAAAGCACCCGCATCCACATCTTGGGTGATGCACGAACCGGCACCGATGAGCGCACGATCGCCCACCGTCACGGGGGCCACGAGCATCGTGTCGCTGCCGACGAACACCTCATCGCCGATGATCGTCGGGAATTTATGAGTGCCATCGTAGTTGCAGGTGATCGTGCCGGCGCCGATGTTCACGCCCGCCCCCATCGTGCAATCGCCGATGTAGCTGAGGTGCGGCACTTTCGAGCCCTCGCCGATCGTCGACTTCTTGATCTCCACGTGCGTTCCCGCTTTCGCGCGCTTGCAAAGGTGCGCGCCGGGGCGCAGATAGGCTCGCGGCCCGCACGTGGCGCCATCGTCCACTTGTGCCTCAATGGCGACGGTCTCATCGATGGTGCAGCCGCATCCCACCTGCGTATCGACCAAGCGGGAGAACGGGCCGACCACACTCCCCTCGCCCACCGAGGTGCTTCCGAAGAGCATGACCTCGGGCAGAAGCTCCACGTCGGCGGAAAGCCTCACATCGGGGCCGATCCACGTGGTAAGCGGGTCCATCATCGAAACGCCAGCTTCCATATGGGCCCGATTGATGCGATCGCGCGCGAAAGCGGTGATCTCGGCAAGCTGGATGCGCGAATTCACTCCCGAGCACTCACGAGCGTCCTGCGCTTTCACCGCCACGACCGCGCGACCGTCCTCCACGAAGAGGCGAACGACGTCGGTGAGATAGAACTCGCCCTGCGCGTTGTTCGCATCCACGCGGCCAAGAGCTTCGAAAAGCAGCGGGGCATCGAAGCAATAGAACCCCGCGTTGCACTCAGCGATCGCCGCCTCCTCGGGCGTGGCGTCCTTCTGCTCAACAATGCGGAGCACGCCCGCACGCGCGGAATCCTCGCGGACGATGCGCCCGTAGCCGGTGGGGTCGGCAGGCTCCATCGTGAGAAGCGACGCCGCCGCGGAAATCTCATGGCGCGCGTCGATGAGCGCTTCGATGGTCTCCGGTTCGATGAGCGGGCAATCGCCCGACAAGACGAGCAGCGCGCCCGTAAAGCCCGCAAGTGCCTCGGCGCACGAACACACGGCATCGGCCGTTCCCCGCTGCTGCACCTGCTCGACAACCGTGGTGTCTTCCACAAGCGGCGCGACCTGCTCTTTCCCATGGCCGACAACGGTGATGATGCGCCCGACGCCGGCCGCCTTCGCCGCATCGACGACCCACCGCACAAGCGGCTTTCCCAGCACCTCGTGGGCGACCTTCGGCTTCTTCGACTTCATACGCACGCCTTCGCCGGCGGCGAGGATGATGGCAGCGACATCGGAGTGTTGCATGGCGAGCCCTTCCCCCTGAGAAACAAAGCTAAATCCCATGGGTGCTAGTTTATCGCAGATCGCGCGGGCTATCAGCGGAAACGCTTGAGAAGCAACGAGTTGCACACCACCGAGACGCTTGAGCACGCCATCGCCGCCCCCGCCAAGGCAGGAGCCACGATGCCGCACGCCGCGAGCGGGATCATGATGACGTTGTAGATGAGCGCCCAGAAGAGGTTCTGCCGCACCTTGCGCATCGTCGCCCGCGAGAGGCGCACGGCGGTCGCGAAATCGCCCACCTTGTTGTGCATCAGCACGACCGAGCCCGCGTCGAGCGCCACATCGGTGCCCGAGGCCATCGCCACGCCCACGTCGGCGGCCGCCAAAGCGGGCGCATCGTTGATGCCGTCACCGACGAATGCCACGCCGCCCTTGCCCTCGGGAAGCGACGCGCGAATTTCCTTGATGCTCTCGGCCTTCTCGAGCGGCGATTCGCTCCACCGCACGTGCGCAGGTGCGATGTTCACGCTCTGCGCCACCTCTTTGGCGACGCGCTCGTTGTCGCCGGTCACGAGGTAGGCGGTGATCCCGTAAGTGCTCTCGAGATCGGCGATCGATGCAGCCGCATCGTCTTTCGGCTCATCGCGAAACGCGATCGTTCCCACGCACGTGCCGTCGATCTGCACCTCAGAGCCCTGCGCTCCGGGCGCCATGCCGACGAACACCTCGTGCCCTTCAACCGTGCCCCGCACGCCCGCGCCGACGATCGCCTCGAAGGACTCGACAGGCGGAAACGCGCGGCTGTCGCCTTGTGCGGCGAGGCGCTCCTCCGCATAGGCCACCACGGCACGTGCAAGCGGATGCTCGCTCTTACCCTCGAGCGCCGCAGCGAGAAACAGCGCCTCATCAGGCACATCGCAGGAAACGACCTCGGGCCTGCCCTTGGTGACCGTGCCGGTTTTGTCGAAGACGCTCGCCCGCACGATGCCGAGCTGTTCGAGGACCTCGCCGTCTTTGATGAGGATGCCGTTTTGGGCGCCCTTCCCCATGCCGACGACGAGCGCGGTCGGTGTGGCAAGGCCCAAAGCGCAGGGGCAGGCCACCACGATGACGGCGATCGCCGGCAGAAGCGCCGCCTGGATGTTGTGCGCCAAGCTGGTGCCGGCCACCATGCCGCAGATCATCCAGATGATGAAAGTCGCAAGCGCAATGGCGAGGATCGCCGGAACGAACACCGCCGCCACGCGGTCGGCGAAGCGCTGGATGGGCGCCTTCGTCCCCTGCGCTTCCTCGACGGCCGCGACGATGCGGGCAAGGGTCGTGTCGGCGCCGACGCGCGTCGCGCGCATGGTGAAGGCACCGGTGGTGTTGAGCGTGCCGCCGACCACCGTATCTCCCACCTGCTTGAGCTGGGGCATCGCCTCGCCGGTGAGCATGCTCTCGTCGACCTCGGTGGACCCTTCCAGAATCACGCCGTCAACCGGCACCTTGCCGCCCGGTCGCACGATGATGGTCTCCCCTTCCTCGGTCTGCGCCAGAGGGATCTCGCGCTCCTCGCCGTCGCGCACGACGGTCACCATCGGCGGCGTGAGGTTGATGAGCGATTCGATCGCCTGATTGGTCGCACCCTTCGCACGCGTCTCGAGCATCTTCCCCAGCAGAACGAAGGTGATGAGCATCGCGCACGTTTCGAAATAGGGCATGCCCTCGTTAAGCTCGCGCGTGGCCTCACCCGACCAGTCGTTGAAGATCACCGGCGCGAACGTGATGTAAACCGAAAAGGCAAAGGCGATCGTCGTGCCGAGGGCGACGAGCACATCCATGTTCGCCGAGCCGCTCTTGAGCGATTGGAACGCCCCTTTGTAGAAGCGCGCACCGCAGCCAAATTGCACGGGGATCGTCAGCACCATGAGAACGATGTTCGCGAAGAACATTGCGAGCGCATGCGAATGCCCCATGGCCGCATCCGGCGCGAACGCCTGCGCGAGCGCGTCCCCGAGCGCCATATGCACGCCCGGCGCCATCCCGATGAAGACGATGACGAGCGTGAGGATAAGCGACGTCACGAACACATGGAAATCGTGCTTGCGCGTTTTCGCCTCTTTCGCGCGGCGTTTCTCATCAACGAGAAGCGTGCCCGGCGGAATTACCTCGGCGCTATACGGCAGACTATCGAAGACATGCAGCACGTCCTCGGCGTCCGCCTCGCCCTTCTTCACCACCACCGTGGCGGTGTTCGTCGCCAGATTGACGTTGATATGATCGACGCCGTGAAGCGCCCCCACGTGCTTTTCAACGTTCGCCGAGCAGTTCGCGCAGTGCATGCCCTCGATCGCCAAGCGAATTGTCTTCGTATCTTCCATAGTCATCAACCAAATTTCATCAACCGAACTGCTTCAACCGAACTGCTTCAACCGAACTGCTTCATCAAAACCATTACCTCATCGACGACCTCGTCATTTCCCGCGCGAATCTGCTCGACCACGCACGTTTGCATATGATCGCGGAGCACAAGCTCGGAAATGCGCCGTATCGCCTTCTCGGAAGCCGCCAGCTGCGTAAGCACATCGCCGCAGTAGCGGTTCTCATCGATCATCGTCTTCACGCCCTGAAGCTGTCCGATCACGCGGTTAAGGCGCTGCTGGAGGTTCTTCGCGAATTCCTCGTCGCGCGGCGTCTGTTTCTGATGGCACGTTGCTGGCATGTCGCTCCTTTCCCTTTCCCGCAGATTATATACCCCTAGGGGGTATAGTCAAGTCACGGAAGGAAGAGCCCCCCTAAAACCCAAACGCTTCCCTCAACATGCGAGCTTTCTTGGCGAACATGAGAGCAAAGAAATTGAGCTCGCGTTCAGGGCAACCGTTTTTTCGCGCCATGTCCTTCCAAAGCGAAACGGCATGCAACACCGACCGCACTATCGATTGCGCCTCGTCAGGAGCAATGCCAACATAGCCGGCCAAATCCACCAAGCCACACCCTTCGCGATCAGCGGTTTCACCAGCCACCGAGGTGACGCGAGAAGCCCCCTCTTCAGGATTGGGATTCACATCGAAAAGCGGGGAAAGCCCCCACGCACCATCAAGGCGCAGGAGCCCCCAGTTCCGCAAATGATCATCGGTGTTGGCAATGGCGATGGAGAATGCCACGCGCTTGAAGAGCTCCCGCAACGCAGCAAGGGGATTGTCCGCCAGCTCCGTGAGAGCTTCCGCCAACTCAACGTAGTCGCGCGCTTCCCCATCGCGGCTTCCCACCGCCGTCATGCCGCTCATGAACGGAATGCGAGCGCCCGAAACAAGGGAACCGGCCCTATCAAAGCGCTCCAGCAGCAGCACGCCCGCCTCGCCGATGCGGACGAGACGAGCTGCTGGCACCGCGATTCCCACACACGCCGCCAAATCCAACGCCGTCTTCTCCCAAGCCATCACGTCCCAGTCGTCAGACGGATGGGAGAACTTAGCCAACAAGAGACGATCTCCATCGCAAACTGAGGCTTTGGGACGTGCCCCGCCAAGCGAGCCCGACCCGGCATCGAGCAGCTCCTTGACTTCGCCTTGCCCGGCCTCGCCACGCGCCACATCCCTGCTGGCCTTCAGCAAGCGGGGAAGCTGCACGAGCGGAGGAATGGCCTCCCATTGGGCGAGAAAGGGGCCGTCCGGCTCGCGAAAGCGCAACGCGCCTTCTCGCGTGAGATCGAAAACGCCGGCGAGATAGTCCACCTCGTCCAACTGACGGGGCGAACGACCTGCATCCAACGCCATTGCGCGATGGTTGCGCTCGACAAGGTGCCGCCCCCACCGATCAGGGGCCGAATCGCGGAACGCACCGGGAAGCTCCGCGCAATGTTGGGGGCCGGGGCGGAGAGGCAGCGACGGGTCAATGGCATATGCATCCGAAGCCTCCAGATAGCGATCGTCATAGGTGAACGTCGTGGAAATTCCGCCCCGCCTGAGGGCAAAGCGCGCCACACCGACAAGCGGTTCCCCTACCGACGAGCCGTCTATCACTTCGAGAACCGGCACCATGGCTAACGCCTCACTCTCTGGGGCAGCTCTTGGTCGGCACGCATGCGCCCATAGTCGGTTTCATAGGGATCGAAGGCATCTATGGCGCGATCCATGATGCCAAGCATGGTGGCCACGTTCAGCACCGTCTCGAACGAAACGGACGGGTCGCCCTTTTCCAAACGGGAGATAGTGCTGCGGCTCGCGTTGGCCTTCTCCGCCAACTGCTGCACCGTGAGCCCACGCATCTTGCGCCATACGCAGATGCTCTCGCCGATCCGCTTGGCAGC
The DNA here is from genome assembly GCA_947626665.1 of uncultured Eggerthellaceae bacterium. Taxonomy (GTDB): domain Bacteria; phylum Actinomycetota; class Coriobacteriia; order Coriobacteriales; family Eggerthellaceae; genus CANQRF01. The sequence goes on along the minus strand of CANQTB010000052.1, from coordinate 3,754 downwards.
CAGCTTCGTCTTCATGGGGGTCGCACGTTTCATGAGTTTCCTTAATGTCGTGGATATGAATTTTAAACTGATTTAATGATTCATATTTGATGCATTATATCAAAAGGCATATCCAAATGAAAGAAAAAGCCCCGACGCCCAAACGAGCGCCGGAGCGATGAAGTTTATGCAGAAGCGGCGAGTTCCTGAGCGGTGTGCCTTTCAGATTCCGCCCTGCGCCTTATCCCTGTCTCTTCCCGTCGGCCTTATCCCTTACGGATTTCGCTTTCCGCTTTCCGCCATCCTTATCCCGCTATCACAGGAAGAAGATCACCGTATCGAGGATGAAGAGCGGAATGAGGATGCCGAACGACCAGGCCATGTAGCCGAAGAAGCTCGGCATCTTGATCTGCGCGCGCTCCGCGATGGATTTCACCATGAAGTTCGGCGCGTTGCCGATGTAGGTGAGCGCGCCCATGAACACCGCGCCTGCTGAAACCGCAAGCAGCAGGTTGTTCGGCACAAAGCCCGCCGTGGTCGTGATGCCGGCGGCCATCGCGGGGTCGACGCCCAGCGCGCCGGCGGTCGTGAGGAACACCACGTAGGTCGGCGAGTTGTCGAGGAATCCGGAAAGGGCGCCCGTCGCCCAGAAGAACTTGAGCGGCGAATCGATGCCCAGCTCCCCGCCGTTCGCACGCAGGATCATCAGTGCGGGGATCATCGTGATGAAGATGCCGATGAAGAGCTTCGCAACCTCGGCGATCGGTGCCCACTCGAAGTCGTTCTTCTCGCGAACGGGCTTCTGCGTGAAGTGCATCGAGAGGAACGCCGCCAGCAGGATGAGCGCGATCTGGACGAAGTACTCGATGCCCAGATGCACTGCCTCGCCGGCGATGATGAAGGTGAAGCCGAACGTCTTCGCCCCATCATGGAACACGGCGGCGCTCGCCGGATCGATGAAGATGTCGGATTGCGGGATGACGCCGTTCAGGATGACGGCGATGATGATGATCGCGAGGAAGATGAGGTTCTGCAGACCCTCGATCTTGATCGGCACGCGCTCGGTGGCCTCCTCTTCCAGCTCGAGCCGCTCTTCGCCCTCCTTGCCTTCCTTCTTCACGTAATGGCGGTCGATGAGCGCGAACACGACGAGCAGCACAACCGAGTTCAGAAGCAGCAGCGGCCAGATGTGCTCCATCGTCCAGAAGAAGGGCACACCGCGCAGAAAGCCGAGGAACAGCGGCGGATCGCCGAGGGGCGTGAGGCAGCCGCCGATGTTGGCGACGAGGAAGATGAAGAAGATGACGATGTGCATCTTGTACTTCCGCCACGAGTTGGCACGCAGCACGGGGCGGATGAGCAGCATCGCAGCTCCCGTGGTGCCTACCCAACTCGCGAGAAACGTGCCGATGGCAAGCAGGACGACGTTGTTCGCCGTGGTGCCGGCCATCGTGCCGCCGATATGGATGCCGCCGGCAACGACGAACAGGCCGAACAGCAGCACGATAAAGGGAATGTAATCGAGAACGATCGTCTCCATCAGCTGCAGGCCGGTTTCCTCAAAGCCGTAGGCGATGATGAACGGCACCAAGAACAGCACCGACCAGAAGATCGCGACGCCAAGCTGATGCTTCTCCCACCACTCGGGCTTCACGAGGGGGAAGATGGCAATAGACAACAGCATGCCGACAAACGGGATCACGCTGTAAAGGGGAAGCACTTCACCAATGCTTTCCATAGGGCATTCCTCTCACCAAAAAACCATCCCAAAAACACACATCGCTATGATAGTCCTAATCAGAAGCGCTGTCGGTGAAAAAGTGCGCTAAATACTGGTGTTTTACGGTATCGTGTCTGTCTTTTATCCTTTTGCCGTTTGCTGCTGCATTCAGCGTGTCCGTTTCGTTCGCGCTTGACGCCACACTGACTCTCGCGCTCCTCTACGCGCCGTCCCCTCCAAAGATTATACTATCAAGAATAATACTTTGAAGTATAATATCCCTACCGCAAAAAACCATCGAAAGGACGTCCATGCGCGCTTTTGTCGACCGTCAAAAAGACCTTGCCACCCTTGAAGAGCAATTCGCCGAACGCGAAGCTGCCTTTGTGGTCATCTACGGGCGCCGACGGATCGGAAAAACGTTTCTCATCACGGAGTTTCTGAAAAACAAACGGGGGCTTTATTTTCTTGCCACCGAGGAATCCGAGCAGCAGAACCGCGCGGCGTTCCAGAGGCAGGTGGCCGCCTTCGCCGGCGATGGGCTTTTGGCAGAGGCATCCGTCGATCGCTGGGATCTGCTGTTTGACAGGCTCACGCAGGGCGACGAGAGGCTCGTCATAGCGCTCGACGAGTTCCAGTACCTCGGGAGGGCCAATCCAGCCTTTCCCTCGATCTTCCAGCACATTTGGGATACGATCCTCTCCCGACGAAACGTCATGGTCATCCTCTGCGGCTCGTTGGTCTCGCTCATGGAAAGCCAGGTGCTTTCATACGCAAGCCCCCTCTACGGACGCCGCACGGCCCAGATACGGATGAAGCAGGTGCCGTTTCGCTTCTACCCCGCGTTCTTCTCAACCCCGAAGGATCGGCGAAGCACCATTGAGTTCTATAGCGTGACGGGCGGCGTTCCGAAATACATCGAGAGCTTCAAAGACGATGCGGACATCTATCGCGCCATCGAGAGAAACGTGCTCAACTCGAACAGCTACCTCTACGACGAACCCAATTTCCTGCTCTCGAAAGAGGTTTCGGAAGTCGGCACCTACTTCTCCATCATGCGGGCAGTGGCTGCCGGCAACCGCAGGGCCGGCGAGATCGCGGCGGCCCTCAACATGAAGCAGACCAGCCTGTCGAAATACCTGAAGACCCTTGAGCGCCTCGACCTGCTCGAGCGTCGGGTTCCCGTCACCGAGCTGAATCCCGAGAAGAGCAAGCGGGGCCTCTACCACATCAAAGACAACTACCTGCGATTTTGGTTCCGGTTCGTTTTCCCCAATCGCGGGCTGCTCGAATCGGGCCATACCGACGAGGTGCTTCATATCATCAGGCGAAACCTTATCGATGCCCAAGTGGCCTACGTGTACGAAGACGTGTGTCGCGAGCAGCTATGGAGCCTCGGTGCCGAGGGCGCGCTTCCCTTTATGCCGAACAGGGTCGGGGCATGGTGGGGCGCCCGCAACGTGGAAATCGACGTGGTTGGCCTAGATACCGAAGGCGGAAGGGCCATTTTCGGGGAATCGAAATTTTGGAAGAAGCCGGTGGGCGAAAACGTGCTCGCCCATTTGGAAGAGCAGAGCGCGAAGGCCCTGCTGAATTCCGCCTTCGCACCGTATCGCAGCCAGCCGACGTATGCCCTGTTCAGCGTATCGGGCTTCACCGGCGAGCTTCAGGAAATCGCTGCATCGCGAAGCGACGTCGTTTTGGTGGGCGGGAGTGACTCTTAAAAACCATCGGGCGCTTCCCGTGTGAGGGAAGCGCCCGGTTCGTTTGCTTCTGCCGCCTGCGCGGCTTTGCGTTGTCGCCCGTGCGGTGAGGGTGACCTTGCCGGACGCCCCGGGTGCCACCTGCGGTATCGTCCAATGAAAGCTACATCTTTGCAAGTCGCATGAATTTTATGTTAAATGACGTGCAGGGTGCGCCGAATGGCTAGCGCGCTTGAGGGTTCATCCATGGGTTTTCGTCAGAACTCCCTTGCCTTCAAGTAATAGAGCAGTTCGCCATCGCTGCCTGTTGCCCACTTAGCAGCGCCGGAACGCTTCGCCACGTCACGTAAGA
>CANQTB010000051.1 GCA_947626665.1 uncultured Eggerthellaceae bacterium | reverse complement strand
AGCTTCTTGCTTTTCGGCGGATCATCAGGATGCTCCCATGCAAAGTACCCCAGCACTTGGAAAGCGAACGGATAGCCTTTGGTCAGCTGGGCCATCTTAAGGCTCTCCGAATCATTCAACCCGAGGACCGCGCGGTAGTCTTCTGCTATGGACCCGATGTTCAAGGGGGCAAGATGGATCTTGGGTGCGCGGTAAAGAAATGTCAGGCTCTTCTCGTTTTGCAGGGCGCTTATGTTCTCATAGAGGCCCGTCATCAGAAGGTAGACGGGAAGATCCTGCCGGAGAAAGATCTGGAAGGCGGCGGCAAATGCCCTCATCTGGGGCGTGCTGGTGACCTCGTCTATGGTGATAAGCACGCGTTGCCCCTTCTTCTTGATGCTCCGGAGCATCTTCTGAAGCGCGGTTTCGATCTCGGTGATGGGCGCGGCGCCCTTGACTTCCAATCCAAACCCAAAGAAAGAAAGATCGATTTCTGCGGATTTGAAAAGACACGCAAGTTCGTTTTCGCTGGCTAACTTCGAAGCAAGACTTGTCAATAAATCTCTTTCAGGGTTTAACTCGACGCTTATCCAGTCATTTTGCCCAGCAATCATACGAGTGACCTCTGTCATGAAGACCGTTTTTCCTGATCCTCGCACGCCTGTGATCATATACACCTGCTGGGCGCTCGGCTCCTCAAGGAAAGTCCCAACAACCTGATGGGATTGCGCAACGCGTGCAATGAGCTGGGTGGGCTCTTTGCCAAAGGTCAGGGTGTAGGGGTTTGCTTTCCTCATGGCACTCCAGATCTTTTCCGCTCTTTTACTGTTTGTCGTGATTTTTACTGTCGTTTACTGTTTTGGTATATTTTTACTGTCGTTTACTGTTGCTGTCAAGACGGCTTCGGAAAAGGACGACACAAACTTCACGCCATGACGAAAAAGGCCGACATGGTAACCTCAAAATTGTCCTTGCCGGCCGTGATCCTATTCGAACTTCGACGATTTTTGTTGTTCAGATCTTCCTGTTTACTGTTCGCGTCAGAACATCGACGATTATTGCTCAAGAGCGATTTAGATAAATTAAGCAGCGCAAGAGAGAAACCATACGAATAGGCATGGCGCTCGGGTCTATCAGCTATAGCGCCAACGTTCGGGCACACGGCGTTCTTTGTAATAAAACTCGCGATCATGCTCGCCGATTTCACGCACGACGTGGCACGGGCTACCGAGCGCCAGAACCCCTGCGGGAATATCTTTCGTCACGATGCTCCCAGCGCCGATGACGGAATTGTCCCCGATGGTGACCCCGGGAAGCACCACCGCATGCGCGCCGATCCATACGTTGTTCCCGATATGGATGGGCATGTTGAATTGCAGCACCTGTTTGCGCAGATCAGGGTCGAGCGGATGGCCGGCTGTCGCAAGTGTGACATGCGGTGCGATCATCACATCGTTGCCAATGAAGATGTCGGCATCGTCGACGACGGTCAGCCCGAAATTCGCATAGAAGTTATTCCCCACATGGACATTACATCCCCAATTCGCATAGAACGGCGGCTCGATGTAGACATTCTCCCCCATCTCGGGAAACACCTCGCGCAAAATGGCAGTGCGTTTCTCCAGCTCGGAATAGCGTGTGAGATTGAAATCGTAGAGCAAGTCCTTGCAACGGTAGAACTTCTGCATAAGCTCTGGCTCGTCAAGCTCCACCGTGCCGACGTAAAGCTCGCCGGTTTTCATCTGCTCAAGAAGGCTCTTCTCGCAGGCACCCTGAGAATCTCCTGCATCTCGCAACTTGCCTGCATCCCTCACATTTCCTGCCATCTCCCTGCCACCTTTCCTGTAAAGGTTCGCATGCTTTTCTTTTCAATATCATACGGCTTCTTCACCTCGTATAACTCACGAAATGGGAAGTATAAAATGCGCTGATTTTCACGTTATGGGAAGTATAAAAGTTCCCAAATATCACGAAATGGGAAGTATAGAACGCCTTAAAACTTTGAGCTTGATCGTATGTATAAGCGACGACTCAAGACTTATGCGAAGCTCGGCTATGAGATCAGCGAAGCAGACAACGCACAAGGTCCATGTGCGAAAATCATCGCGCATGAATCGTGGCAAGATGAACTATTCAAAGATATATCGAACTCATCTAAACGAATCGTTCTTTCCGCCCCCTATGCCAACATCAAGTTTGTGAAATCGCTCGTCCCAGTGATTGTGGACGCTGTCGCTCGGGGTGTTGAGGCTCGCGTGATTTTACGGAAACGGAAATCTGAAATCTCTTCTCCGCTTCAGGAAGATGTTTCGAAAGAGCTTTCAGCTGCCGGTTGCCAGGTTTCTCTTTCCGAATCGCCGCTTACAGGAATAGCGCTTTTTGATGACAAGATCGTATGGTACGGATCGTTGCCGTTGCTTGCGTTTGCAAGTTCCGATGATTGCAGCTTAAGGATAGAAAGCGCAGAGGCAGCCTTTGATTTGTCAGAAGCGCTTAACGGGTCACTCTGATTTCTCGTTGGCCAAGAGTCGCTCGTTTTCGCAAGTATGCCATGTGGAAAATGCAACCCCATCGCTATGGTGGTTGGAAAATATGCATATTCATGGTAGTATTTACTTGGAAAATATGCAATTTGGGAAAATATAGGTCTGGAAAATATGCATTATCCCAGCCGATCAAGTAAAGTTCGAGTACGAGAAGGATGCATCTATGCTCAAACGAAAGATTACCCAACAGCTTCGCGAATGGCGCAAAAACAAGCGAGAGGAATGCCTGCTTGTCAAGGGTGCGCGACAGGTTGGAAAGACCTATGCTATATCGGATTTCGGACAAACCGAATACCAGAAATTCATAACGATTAACTTCATTGAATCCCCTGAGCTGAAGGCGATCTTTGAGGGAGATCTTTCAAGCAATGCTATAAAAAAGCGACTGTCGCTTTTCATGCCCGGAATTGCTTTTGTCGATGGAAACACGCTGCTCTTTTTGGATGAAATACAGGAATGCCCCAACGCTCGAACTGCTCTGAAATTCCTTGCTCAGGATAGCTCGATTGACGTCATTGCCTCTGGTTCGCTTCTTGGAATATCCTATCGTGAGGTGACCTCCGTTCCGGTTGGTTACGAACGCCAAATGGATATGTTCGGTCTTGATTTCGAAGAATATCTTTGGGCCCTTGGTTATGATGGGCAGGTGAGCGATGAGTTACGCGGTCATTTTCAAGAGCTTGAACCCCTTGCTGAGGAAGTGCATCAGAATATGCTGCGTCATTTCAGGGAATACATGGCGATCGGTGGGATGCCTGCAGTAGTGCAAAGCTTCGTTGACAGCCAGAATTTCTCGGTAGCATTCTCTGGACAAGAGATGATCTTGAATACTTACCTCGACGATATCGCAAAATTTGCGGAGGCGGGAATACGCAACAAGGCACGAGAATGCTACTTATCGATTCCGCGACAGCTCGCGAAAGAAAACACGAAATTTAAATATGGTCTTGTGGAAAAAAGGGGTACGGCGCGTAAATTCGAAACCGCGCTTGATTGGTTGCGAGACGCGAATGTCGTTCGATACTGTCATGCCGTCACGACTCCGCAATTCCCTTTACGAGCCTATGAAGATGACACGAGATTCCGTATATATGCTGCCGATTCAGGGCTTCTTACTGCCATGTATGGTTTCGAGATGATGAGTGCCGTTGTGAACGACAAGTTGGAGGGCCCCATGAAGGGAGGATTCTATGAAAACATTGTTGCCGACATGTTGACAAAAGCCGGAGCGGATTTACATTACTGGATGAATGACAAAGGAAATATCGAAATTGAGTTTTTGTTAGAACAGGATGCGCGAGTTGTCCCCGTGGAAGTGAAAGCCCGACGTGGTTCTACCGCATCGCTCAATACCTTTCTTGAACGAGACGATATCGAGAGAGGCTATAAGTTGACCTCCGGCAATCTTGGTATCGCCGGAAAAAAGATAACGGCACCGCTTTACATGGCACCGTATTTAGTACCGCATGCGTAGAACGCCCAGGGGGCGCTGCTTACGAGCGCAGCTTCGCGATAGCTGCACGTGCCGGCGCGAGGCATTCCTCGATGTTAGCCCCAACTATATCCACCCGACTACTAACGTGCCTGATACATGGCGGTCAGGGACTCTTGGAGCACTTGGGAGAAGTTGACGTGGTTCTTCTCGGCGAAGGTGTTGAGCCAAGCGGGAATGGTGAGGTTTTTCCTGACCGCCTTGTCGCCATACCGTTCGGCATAGGAGTCCATATCGAGTGCAAGCAGGCTGACGAAGCCGCCATCGTCCGGCACAATGCTTTCCAATGGGCTTGAAAAGGGCGCGGGTTTTCCGTCCTCCAGCTCATCGAGAACCCATCCGCAAGCGGCGTCTGTCGCCATGAAGATAGCGTCTGCTAGGGTGTCTCCGCCGCTCACGCATCCGGGCAGATCGGGCACTGTGACGGCATAGGCGCCCTCGCGCTCTGGGTCGGGATGAAAGATGGCGGGATAAGTTAGCTTCATGGCCTCCTCCTATAGTCCAGCTTGCTTGAAGATCTGTTTGACGATCTGGGGTGCGATGTCTCCGGGATGGTTGGGAACGGTCACTTTGCCCGACTTCTTAGGATGGACATATTGGCAATGGGAACCCTTGGAATTTTTGTACACCCAGCCATCGGCTAGAAGAATCTTTTCGATTTCGCGGAATCGCATTGCCCACCTCCTCATTAATATTATACGCGTTATGCGCATTTCCAAGAATATGTTCACCGAAGTTGTCATTTTTGGGAATGAAAAGTTGTCAAATTTGGGAATTTAGCATTGATTTCTTTGGGATTTATATCTATTCTCCGTATAAAGACAGCGATTGCGAAAGGGTGACCATGGGCTATTACCCCCGTCTTATAGAAAAACTTCTTTCCCGCAAGCTCAAAAGCTCGGGAGCAGTTCTTTTAACGGGGCCGAAATTCTGCGGCAAGACAACAACTTGCATGCAATACCAAAAGAGCTACGTCAAGCTCAACACCAAGCAGATGATCGAACTTGCCCGCCTTGATCCAAAAGCGATGCTTTCGGGCGAAAGCCCTCATCTTATTGACGACTGGCAAAAGGCTCCTGACATTTGGAATCAGATAAAAGAAGATTTGGACGAACATTACGAATTCGCAAAATATCTTCTTACCGGATCTTCCGCTCCTGTTGACAAGACAGCCGTCAATCACTCAGGCGCAGGAAGGATAACGTCCCTCAAAATGTATCCCTTTTCCTTGCTCGAATCTGGCGAATCATCAGGAGCGGTTTCGCTCCAAAAGCTTTTCGATGAACCTCCTGCAACCCTGACGCAACTCAATGAAAACTACCGCCTCTCCGACACTGCCTATTTCGTTTGTCGCGGGGGATGGCCGATCTCTGTGCTGGCTGCCAAAGAGGTTGCCCTCGACGTGACGAAAAACTACTACGGCGGCTTGTTCTATTTCGAAGATCAGGAAAACGAGCGGTTCCGCAATACAAAGCCCGATATCATGCGCATGGTTCTCCGGAGCTATGCGAGAAACATCTCGAGCGAAGCAAGTGTTCAGACGATGCTCGACGATGTCAGGCAATCGAACGAACGCACGATGGATAGAAAAACCTTTGAAAACTATGTTGAAGCGCTGAAGGACCTCTTTATCATCGAAGACATGCCCGCATGGAGTCCGAGCTTCCGCTCAAAAACGGCTATCCGGTCAACTCCTGTTCGCCATTTCGTCGACACATCGATCGCCTGCGCCGCTCTTCAGCTTTCTCCCGATGATTTGATGGCCGATCTGAAAAGCTTCGGACTCTTCTTTGAGGATTTCGCTGTTCGGGAGCTGCGAATCTATGCGCAGTCATCTGATGGAGAAGTTCGTCATTACCGTGATAGCACGGGCTTAGAATGCGATGCTGTCATTCATAGGGCGGACGGACAGTGGGCTGCTATAGAAATAAAGATTGGGGGCGATCAGCTTATCGAAGCTGGGGCTCACAATCTCAAGCTCCTTGCAAAGAAACTCGAGCAGAAAAGCGACGAAAGACCGCCTGCTTTCATGATGGTGCTCACCGCATCAGGGCCAGCTTATGTGAGGGAGGACGGCGTTTACGTTGTGCCGATCAACCTGCTCGGATGTTAGCTGCATAGGATTATCGCCCAAAAGCGTTGCTCTTTATGTTGTGATGTCGCTTCATCAAGCGGCACCGTGTGCGCCGTATTCGGCATGCGTAAAACGCCCGGGGGGTGCTGTTTACGAGCGCAGCTTCGCGATGGCAGCACGTGCCGGCGCGAGGCATTCCTCGATGTTAGCTCCGACGACATCCAACCCTTCCGCTACCACATAGCGCACTTCGGGAATCCCGCACATCGTGGCGAAGCCGACAATGTATTCATGCCCGAAGTCGGCGCCCTGCACGAAACCGCCGCAGGTGCTGATGTAGGTGATGCTCTTCGCGCGGCAAAGCCCTTCGCAACGCGCATCGTCGGTGTAGTGGAACGTAATGTCACAAACGCTGACTCGTTCGATATAAACCTTCAGAACTGAAGGGAAAGAAAGATCCCAATAGGGAGCGCCGATGACGATGTCATCCGCTTCGGCAAACTGATGCGAGAGGGAGAAGATCTCGTCATCCCATGCGCCCTCTGCCTGTTTTTGCATGCGATAGGAAACCTCTTCGCCGGAAAGCGGCCGCAGGTTGAGCGCACCGAGATCGATCTCTACCACGTCGGGCATGCCTTCAAGGTATTCGCGGCAAAGCCCAAGCGTGCGAGAATCATCACCACGGACGCATGCGTTCGCAAACAATGTTGTCATAGGGCGCCTTTCTCATCGAAGCTTTTTCAACTCTATTGTTCCGTTTTTCAGGGTCAGCATAGCGTACTTCATCATAAAAGTTGCTACTTCGACTGAACCGGCATAATTGTAGAACATGTATTGCAGTAATATAATGCAACTATGTATTATAAGAAAGGTACTGGCTGTGTATTCACAGATCGTTGTTCATGGAAGGGTTTTCGAGCGTCATCCCGAGATTGCATCGGATGACGTAGCTCATGCGTGGATGAGCAGAGTGGCAACAGCCACAAGGCGAACGGAGCATTCGGATCAAATTGTAGCTATAGGGTTCGATGCGCATGGCCGATTGCTTGAAATGGTTGCCGTTATTCAGGAAGATGGCACTCCGCTCGTGTTCCACTGTATGACACCGCCATCAAGAAAGACGCTCAAAGAAACAAATCTTGCATGATGGAGAAGGCTATGGAATACAAACTTCAAGACGGTAGCGTGGTTGATGATGATGTCTTAGAGACTATGGCCGCAGAATGGGAAAACGGCCAATGGGAAGGACATCTGGAAAACGTTGTGGTTGGAATACCCGAACAGGCATCCGATGAGCTTGTGACGGTGTCGTTTCGGCTTCCTAAATCGAGAGTCCGCGCAATCGAGCGTGCGATTGATAGCACCGGCCTTACAAAATCTGAGTTTTATCGACATGCAATCGATCGAGAACTTGCCGCGTATTCTTAAGGTTTTAAGTACTCATTGAATTTTCTGACTACGTGATCGTTTTGTCGCACATAAAAGAAAGGCCGCATCGTGATGCGCGCATGCCATATATAATGAAATGCGTTTTGGGATCGTCTACCGTAATCGTGTGCTGCGATTTCACACGGCGATGAAATTCGTTTCCTAGGGAAGGGACCTTTCAATCTTAATGGGCTTTGATTGGGCTGTTCTCGATTTCATTCAGAGCATTCGAACACCGTTCGGCGACGCGGTGATGCCCGCTATCAGCATAATCGGTAACGGCGGCTTTATTTGGATTGTGCTTGGAGCGGTACTTCTGCTCTACCCCAAAACGCGGCGCGTCGGCGCAACGATCGCCATAGCCCTCGTGTTCACCCTCGTGCTTTCAGAGCTTACCCTTAAGGTGATCGTCGCGCGACCGCGCCCGTTCATCGTGGACAGCTCCGTTGTGCCACTTGTTTCACCACCACCAGGTTTCTCGTTTCCCTCGGTGCATACCGCCTCATCATTTGCCGCCGTGGGAGCGCTTTTCTTTTCGCGCAATAGGCTGTGGATCCCTGCGCTTATCTTGGCAATTCTCATCGCATTTTCGCGCCTTTATGTTTACGTCCATTTCCCCACCGACGTGTTGGCGGGTATCGCGTTCGGGCTGCTCTTCGGCTATCTCGCCCACCTCATCGTCAGCAAAATCTGGAAAACACCTGCAGGAGAATCTGATAGTTAACTCTAATTTGACCCGTGCCTTCCATGGTTCGCTTCGCGTCATTCTTCAAGCTGCGACTCACGCTCAACAAGATCGAGCATCTCCTGTTTCGTATGAATTCCAAGCTTCTCATAAATATGGCGAACGTGCGTTTTTACCGTCCCTTTCGATATAAAAAGCGCCTCAGCCATAAATGGCACACTTCTTCCTTTCGCCAACATAAGAAAGACCTCTTCTTCCCGTTGTGAAAGACCATTATCACGTGCTATGTGGTGAAGCTTTCCATTCTCATCCTTTTCCTTCACTACAGGAGGGCGTCGAATAAACATGCGAAGATCATGTTCGGTGAAAATATAGGTCGATATGACGATCAAGACGATAACAACCACGAGGCAGACTGCGACGGGAACGCCATTTGAGCCTATACCCTGATCGATCCAAAAGAAGCCAAAAGTCACGCCGACGAAACCGAAAAAATGAAACAAGCAACGACTCCACCCAAAAACACGTATGGCGGATTTCTTGGTTTTGAACACATATTCGGGCTGCAAAAGCCAAACAAGCCCTTCGAATGAATAAAACCCACACCATATCGCCGAAAAAGCTATCCATTGTTGCTCAGAAGGAACAAATGGAAGTGCGATAAAGCCTATCGCCATAAGCGGAACGACGAAATGGTAAAGGCGCAAAACTGTCTGCTGCTGTGGAGCCATAATCGTAAGCACTGCCACGATAATGGAGAAAATTGTCGTTCCCACAACGATATGGTGTTGAAGGACATTAAATTCAAATGCATTTGGCAATGAAGCGAACGCCCGAGCGATACCGAAGACAAAGGGAATTGCGGCGATAACGACAATTGCTTTCCCGAGTAGACCTTTAGAGGGCGGTAGGGGCTTCGTTTGTGGTTCGCGCTTTGGATCGCTTTCACTAGCCAGCAGGGTAAATGTTGAAAAGAACGGTAGCGCCATGGTGATAAGAATCGCAAGTTGCGAGGGCAATTGAACAACGATCAGATACAAAAAACCGGCAAAAACGTTTGCTATCACAAGATGAAATCCCATCCGATCGGTATTCATTTGGCTCCAAAGCTGACCCCAAGAAATTATCAAAAACGAATTTCCGAATCCCGTAAGAGTCATACCAATAACAACGATAGTTGTTTTAAGCGAAAAATCAGCAATCGGAAAAGCGATCATTGCCGTACCGACTGCCGTAAAAACCGAAGTAACAACAAGAATGTGTTTGCGTTTTAAAAGAATACTAAGCTTCGGACTAACGAACATAAGGATGAAAAGAAAGATCACCAAGGTCAGAGAAAAGTATTGGCGCGTGAATTGCACATGGTCAGCAAAGAATTCTGGCTGGGTAAAGAGCACGGTGCTCAACAAAGCAAGAAAAACCCATGCTTGATAGTAGCCGAAACCGAGAAGATGCCATGGTTTATAAGCCAACCCCCGAAGTGGCGATTTGCCGGTACGAGGTTTTCCCATTCCCCTCCCTTCAGCCCTGTTCAAGACTGCTTTAAGTTTACGAGTATCACGTTCTAAGCGCCTATACCCTTTTGGTAGATTTTACTCAAAAACGACGAGTAAAGCTTTTTGGTAGATGTTTGAACGACGCTCTCTCGGCATGATCGAATCACCTTGAACCAACAGATAGGAGAAATCATGGGGAATCGTTCGTTACCAATGAATCGTCGTAGCTTTTTAACAGGGATGTTCGCAACAGGCGCTGCATTGGGAGCCGGAGCGCTTACTGGATGCGCTCCTTCATCTTCTCAGTCAAACACAACGGTACAGGCTGCGCCTTCTTCCAACACGTCCAGCACAACTGACTGGCGCACCGCACCTGATCCGATCCCTGAATCGGACATCATCGAGACCGTTGATGCCGACATCGTTGTTATCGGTGCTGGAACTAGCGGCGTACCGGCAGCCTTAACCGCTGTTGAAGATGGAGCGAAAACTGTACTTTTGGAAAAATCAGAGACCTATTTTGCTGCACCGAACTGGTTCGGCGGCATAGGAAGCCGTTATCAGAAAGCTCTTGGTGTGGAGCTTGATCGCGATGAGGTTGTTGGCGATCTGATGTGGTATGCAAATCATCGTGCCGATCAGCGGCTCATAAATCTGTGGTTCGATAATTCGGGTGAAGCTATTAACTGGTATGGTGATGAGCTTGACGAGGACGGTACCCTTGAATTTGCCGTGGAAACCGATACCAAAGACACCGGCGGAAAGCATTTAAGCCCTATCATTTCCCATGTTCCCGTGGAGAAGCCCTACAAGGAAATGCAGCAGAATAAAATGGGCACCCGCTTAAGCACTCCTATCCTTCTTGACAAAGCTGTGCGGCTTGGGCTCGATCTTCGTTACCTTACTCCTGCCGTGCAACTCGTCAAAGAAGGCGACCGCGTCACTGGCGTTATTGCTCAAAACAGCGACGGCGATTACCTGCAGTTCAATGCAGCAAAAGGAGTCATTCTTGCTTCTGGTGGATATTCGAGTAACCGCATGATCATGGAAGACCTCAACCCCAATCAATGCCTGAACAAAACCTCCAACCCTGAAAATTTCGGTGGGGATGGTTTCAAGATGGGCGTTTGGGCTGGTGGAGATTATGGCAGAAATGCATGGGCCATGATGTCCGACCGCGACGTTGAAGGTGGTGGATGGACTCCTGGCAGCCAACCATGGCTGCGTGTCAATACTTACGGTGAGCGTTTTTGCAACGAAGATGCGCCTTACGATTTCGGTGGAAACGCCGGAGCTATGATGCCCGGCAATCATTGGTGGAATATTTTCGATGCAAACTATTGGGATGCTATGACGGCCTATCACACCACGATTTGCTCACGCATGGTTCCTCAACCGGGTGCTGTTTGTACGACGCTTGTTCCAACCGATGCCGCAATGTTTGATGAAATGTACATCCAGCCGCAAATTGAAAAGGGCAACATGGTCACCGCCAACAGCATTGAGGAACTGGCTGAGCTCATGAAAGAAAAAAGCCCTGAAATCACTGCTGAAGCGCTGCAAGCAACGCTCAACCGCTATAACGAACTTTGCGCAAAAGGCGTTGACGAAGACTTTGGCAAAATCGGATTCCGCATGGTTGGCGTTACTGAGCCTCCATTCTATGCCATGCATATGATCGTTGGAGCCGCAGGCTTAGCTTCACTTGACGGACTTCGCGTCAACACAAACCTTGAGGTTGTTGACGCTCAGGGCGCTCCAATCAAAGGGCTTTATGCGGTCGGGAACGATCAAGGTGGCTTCTATGGCATGAGCTACCCGTGGTATTACGGCGGACTCCATGCCGGAAAGAATCTCACCTTCGCGCGCCTTGCAGTTAAACATGCATTAAGCAATTAGTTTTGTTTTTAGGTTTACCGCTTTTCGAGCTGCAGCGGACATCCATCCGTTGCAGCTTCTCTTTTGTGAGCGCACACAAACAAATCACTCACTCCCTCTTTCGAGCTTATTATTCTCCAATTGGAATGCAGTTTCATACGTGTTATCATGCTAT
>CANQTB010000050.1 GCA_947626665.1 uncultured Eggerthellaceae bacterium | reverse complement strand
CTTAATGGCCACGAGGCGTCGCTTTCGCTTGCCCATATCATCAACGATATCTTCATGGCGATCTTCTTTTTGCTCGTCGGGCTTGAGATCAAATACGAGATGACGGTGGGCGAGCTCACGAATATCCGGCAAGCGCTGCTCCCCGTGGTGGCGGCGGTCGGCGGCGTGCTCGTGCCGATCGTCTTCTACCTTATCTTCAACGGCGCGAACCCCGACGCCGCGATGGGCTGGGGCGTCCCGACAGCCACCGACATCGCGTTCGCGCTCGGCATCATGGCGCTTTTGGGCGATCGCGTGCCGAGCGGTGTGCGGGTGTTCCTCTCCACGCTCGCCGTTGCCGACGACATCATCGCCATCCTCGTGATCGCCATCTTCTACGGCCATGCGCCCTCCGCTTTCTGGTTGGCGATGGCGGGCGCGGTGATGGTGGTGCTCATCGTGATGAACCGCATGCATATCTATAGCCTGCCGGCATATCTGCTGGTGGGCGTGGTGCTGTGGTACTGCGTGTTCAGCTCGGGCGTACATTCGACGATTGCCGGCGTGCTGCTGGCGTTTACCATTCCCACGACCTCGCGCGTGAACCTGAAGAGCTTCATCTCATGGTCGAACGAGCGGATTTCGGAGGCTGAGGGCTCATTTAGCCAGGAAACGCCCGTTTCGGCCCAGCACGCCTACCTCTCCACGGTTCGCAACCTCGGCAGCGTGGCGAAGCAGGTGGTGCCGCCCGCCACACGGCTCGAGAAGGCGCTCTATCCGTGGGTGTATTTCGCGATCCTTCCGCTTTTCGCCCTGACGAATGCCGACGTTGCGCTCGGTGGCGATGTTGGGGCGGTGTTCTCGAATCCGGTGATGTGGGGCGTGTTCACGGGCCTGCTGCTCGGCAAGCCCATCGGCATCCTGCTCTTCAGCTTCATCATCGTGAAGACGAAAGTCGCGAGCCTTCCGGAGCAATCGAGCTGGCTGCACATGATCGGCGCCGGCGTTTTGGGCGGTGTTGGCTTTACCATGGCGATCTTTGTCGCAAACCTCGCGTTCGCCGACGCGGCGCTGGTGACGGCCGCGAAGGTGGGAATCCTCTGCGCGAGTGCGCTCGCGGGCGTGCTCGGGCTTGTCATTCTCATGATCGCGGGGCGCAGCGGCAAGCACTATCCGCAGATGGACGCGCACGACGAATTCGCCGACCCCTTGACGTCGCTCTAACGCTGGCTTGCATGCGGCTCATGCGGGTTCATATGGGCGCGCGTTTGGTATGATACGGCGCTCATCGCCATCACCGCCGCTCTTTGTGTACTAACTGCCATATCGTTTAATCGTATCACGATGCAACTATGCAACTATGATGAAATCCTTGAGGAATGGAAGCGCATCACGGTTGGTATGGGGAGGCAAGCAGCCGGGTGCCGACGCAACCGACGAAAAACCGACGAAAAAATTTCCGTCGGCTTTTCGTCGGCTCTGTAGTAAGCTATCCACGGTCGATATGCAACAAACACCTTCATGAGGAGGCTTCGTTGAGAAGGCGAGAATCACATAACCGCGAACTCAAGCAGGAGATTTCCGATTCTTTCCTCAAAACCGTGAGCGCGTTTGCCAACTACGATGGCGGGAGGATACTGTTCGGTGTTGCAGATGACGGAACAGATGTGGGCTTCGAAGACCGGTGTGAGGCGCATCAGGGAATCCTATAGGCCCTATGGCCCATCGCCAGAGTTCAACATATCGGAGCAGTCCATCCGGATCGTGCTCCCCGTGACCGATAGGAAAGTCGTCCTCACCGGCGATGAGGAGCAGGTGATCGCCCTGCTTTCAGATTATCGGGCGCTTCCGAGCCGGGAGATCGCAGACCGCCTCGGCTTCGGCAAAGACAAGGCGCTGAAGATCTTGAAGGAACTTGCAGAAAGTCGGCTGGTCGAGATCCGGGGCTCTGGTCGTTCTACGCGCTATCGGCTTTTTTCGCATTGAGATGTTTGACCAACAGAGGATGAGCTGCAAAGGCAGGGCCGCAGAGCCAGAGCCTTTGGTGCGACAATTGATTACCCGTAGGTGCCAGTGGCCGCAAGAAATAGGTGAATGAGCGCGTGGTCATCGGGCGCTCCCGTAAGAACCTCGGATGAACCCTCAAGCGCGCTAGCCATTCGGCGCACCCTGCACGTCATTTAACATAAAATTCACGCGACTTGCAAAGATGTAACTTTCATTTTGGCTCGTGAAAAAGTACACCTTTTTGCTGCGTTTAAATTTCGTTTCTTCCTGCCTTCAATCACACAGAACAAATAGCTCGAAGCGCTTTTCTGCGTACATGGCAATTAAGTGTACTTTTTCACGACGTGCCGCCAGCTTTTCGGGGGGGGGGTCGTGCTTTTCACGGCCAAGCGCTGGGAAAACGCCCGGAGCGGCCCTAGGGCCATATGCACGTCTGCAAAAGGCCGACCTTGCCATGAAGGCGTTTGAACTCAGAGGCAAACGTTTTGTCTGGAGGTTTTGAAATCCGATGCATGCACCAAACACGCCACTTAGACAATGCAATCAACAGACCGCCGATCCCAGGAAAAACCAGGCACCGCGCCTCCGCCGCGCGGGCAAAGCGGACGGCCCGACATGCCGCTCGGCCGCATCCGCACGCCCGGCGCGCCCGACGCCCCGCGCTGCAAGCGCGAGCAGTGTGCGCCATATCGGCCGCCATGTGGGGCGCATCGCCAAGCGCAGCCTGAGAAGGCCGCTCGGCTCTGCCCTCGCGCTCATGATGGCCATCGTGCTCGGCGTAGGCGTGATGGGGAACTTCGCGTCGGCGAAGCCGAGCTCCTACAGCGGGCCGACAGCCAACGCGACGAACCGCGTGGCCGACCCCAATACGATGGACACCTATATTGACCAGCTCCTCGGCGGCACGAAGGTGATCGACGGTCAGCCAAGTTTCCAATTCAACGAAGACGGCTCGCGTTATGCCGGCCGTATATGGTCTGATAAATCCGTTATGGCCAACGAGAGCGGCGAGGGAATTTCGCTCACGCTCGACCAGTACACAGATGGCGTGGCTGATCCAGTGACCGTGAGCACGAACGAGGACTTCCTCCATATCTACTCCGCCCTCGGTTCAAGCCAGATACTCAACGAGTACGCGCCCGTCGACTTGGCCCTCGTGCTCGACATATCGGGCTCCATGGGCTCGCCGGAGCCGAACGAGCCGAACGGGTTCGTGAACCTGAGCTCGGCGCCGGTCATCGCGGTGAACCAGGAAACTGCTAGTAGCCAGCAAAACGCTGTCTATATCGAACCCACCAAGACGTACTGGGCATACGATGAGACGGTAGAAAACCTTCAAAACATCAACACCACGTATTACGGCGTCGGCATGTACCAGTATTCGGGGGACGGATCGAATGACGAATCTGTCGACGGGACTCCTACTCAGGCGGGCGAATTTAAAAATGGCTATATCGCGGTGGCCAAGAGTGGCGAAGGCGGTGACTATGAGTGGCGGGCGACGAACGCGGCTGCGACGAAGGGAACCGGTGAGGGCACGGTTGAAGCAGGCGGGTTGGTGTCCGAGACGATCGACGACAATGGCATCCCCGATGCGATCATCCCCACCACGTTCGTCAACGGGCAAAGCTCCATCTATCAGATCGCGGATCCAGCAGGCAACAACGCCGTCGGGACCGCCAACAGGACCAGGGACTACAACGCCTATCTCTCAGCGGTAAATGTGTTTATCAACGCGATGCTCGATGCTGACAAAGGTGATGAGGGTGGAGCTGCAGATGGCTCGGTCACGGAGAGCACAAATGGCGTTTCAGCGGCGGTAACTGCGTTCAAGGCCGCGACGTATGGCGCAAATGGTGCTGCGACGTTGATCAAAGATGAAACTAGTGAAAACGACTGCATCCAGCTCTACAACATCTATCTGAGCGGGGTGAACTCTATTCGCTCCGATCCGCAGGGATGGTCGAGCCTCAACCTCGGCGCCAATGTTGCCTACAATGGCACGACTTGGAACGAATGGTGGTCAGAGCATAGCGGCTTCAACCCCACGACGCAGAACCCGGTCGAGGACATCAACAACGCGCCGAACCGCCTCTATGAGACCGTCGCGGCAACCAATACGCTCATCGACGAGTTCATGAGCCTCAATGAGGACAACCGCATCAGCGTCATCGCCTACGACTCGAGCGCCTATGTGCTCATGCCGCTCGATCATTACAAGCAATATGACGATCAGCCCTACATCAGCGCCGTGAAGCACCATTGGCAGAGCCAGTGGCCGCAGTGGGCGTCGACGCTGACTGCGACGGCTGTGGCGGGTACCGCCGATAACAACAACGAGGGTGAGAATAGTTACTTCCAGCAGCAGGTGACCTCGTGGAGCAACACCAACACGATGGCGGGCATCTACGCGGGCCTCGACCAGCTCGTGCGCACGACGGAAACAACGGTTGAGGGGAACGACGGCACCAGCGTCACGCGCATCCCCGCCGTGGTGGTGCTGACCGACGGCGCGGCAAACTCCACGGCGATAACGGGGACGACGGGGACAAGCGGCAACCAGCTGGAGGCCTCGTTCGGCAACGTGGAGCGCATCGAGGGCCTCGCCGAAGACCTTTTCCAGATGAACAATCAGGACGGTAGCACCATCGTGGTGACGCCGCAGAGCGAGAAAATCGCAGCACCGTCGGGCGTTGCTAGCGGCAGCTATTATGCAAAAGATACGATCTACGAGGGGCAGAACGCCGTCGCGGCCTCGAACGCGGTGTTCGAAAACGTCATGACGTGCAAGGTGGCATATGGCGCCGAGACCACCGCCACTTCAGGCGGAGGCGGCGGAGCAGGGGGCACGGTGGGCCTTACTGCCGTTCAGGTACCCGCTAAAAATCCGCAGAACCACCTCTATATCAACAGCGGCATGACCAACATCTCCATGCTGAGCACGATCATGAACAGCGCGCTCCTCAAGGCGGCGGTCACGCAGCACTATAACCAACAGAATGCCGATAGCGAAAATCCCGTCAGCACGCTGCTCTACACCATCGGCTTCGACCTCGATGCGTACGGCGATCCAACCATCATGCAGATGGCAATCGACCCGAGGGATCTTTTCAACGAAACAACTGCAGCAAGATATCCGGAAGATGGTGTTGTGAATACCAAGCCGCCCAGTGAGGGTGTTGCGGGCAGTGCTGGCGCGTGGACGCAATACAATGCTTGGGCGGTGGGGACAGGCACTGCCATCGATCTCACGTCGGACAAAAACAGCGCGATGAATATCCCTGCAAGCGGGCCCTATAACGTCACAATCGGAAATAGTCAAGATATAAAAGTCGAGAAGCAAGACCTCATAGCAAACATCGGCTATGACACGAGATATTACTCCGCGACCTCAGGCGGCGGATCGGGCTTTAGCATCAACGAGGTCTTCCAGAGCATCCTCACGGAGATCACCGGGGAAGCCTTCACGCCGCTTGCGGGAACCAACGACCTTGGCGCGAGCGACTCTATCACCTACCTTGACCCTCTGGGCCTCGATATGGAGGTCAAGAATCCCTATAGCGGCGACGGCGAAAGCATGGTGAGCGGCGGAAATGGCGGGGACATGGAGCTGCTCCTCTTCGGAGAGATGTATCCGGTCATCATCACCGCCGTGTACAACTATGCCTTTAACGATGCCTATATGATTGCCCACCCTGGTCTAGTAACGCAGGGGCAAACTGCTTTCCCGCAAGGATGGTACTACGGGGACGATCCTGCAACAGCCATCAAGGCAGCTAGCACGGGAACAGATAGCACCGGCGGAAACTACCCTGTTCCAAGCCAAGAGCAAATCAATGCTGGCGCACCGAGCGTCTCTTCCGCCCAAGAGGCGTGGGAGGCCGGCTGGATCTATCGTCTCGACTACACAACTATTCAGCAATTTGTGCCAACCCTTCCATCCTCCGATAATCCAAGCGATGTCAACTCGAAGCAGCAAAACACCGTTTATACGGTCTATCGCCTCAACATCTCAAATGAAGAACGTTCGAAGCTCCGGATGAACCCAGCCTACGGCAAAGCTGCCGATATTCCTTCTGAGGCAGGTAATGGAAATGGGAGCGTTGATCCGGAGAACCCCACACAGCATCTTCAATATCCAGGGGTCTATGCGCTCAGCGACATCCGCGTCTGGGTTGAGGATACCGGCGACTGGAACGATGAGTATACAGGCGACCTTGTCGAAGATACCGGCTATGATGACGCCCTTTATGTGAACCTGCCCAACAACGTGCTGCCGCTTCAAACCATGACCGCCACGGTTAATGCTGAGGAGACGGAAAACAGCCCTGGCGATTACACCTATACGACCAATCTTGGCGGAGATCCCCTGAATGAAAATCCAGATCCGGTCCCAGAGATCCCCTACTATGCCCAGTCAACACCATTCAGGTTGTTCTATTCCGTGGGCATCAAAGATGAGCTGCTTTTTGAATCCGGAGACGTAAATGTCTCTTTGCTGGATAAGACCTATATCGACAGTCATACCAACGAGAATGACGAAATCTGGTTCTTGTCGAACTACTACAGCGATGGCACGGCCTCAAGTACTTCCACGCAGAGTACGACGCCGTTGAATCTTTTTATCGCAAATGGCGAAGACGGCTATGAGGACTATTACGGCTATAGCGGGAATCGCAACGCGATGACGTACTACCTCGTGGATTCCACGCCGGCGTCCATAATTGGAAACTTCACGACGTCATCGACGCGTACGACCGTAGAGACGTATCTCCAAAGCTGTCTGAGCAATCCCGAAGAGACTCTTCAAAGCAATGCGGATATCACGGCGTTGCTAGGGTCGGACGGTTCAGCAGCAGATAAATTCGTCGTAGCTGTTTCCTATTCTAATGAACAGGATACCGCCACCGTGACAGGAATCGGCTATGCTCAAGTGCCCGCTGCAGACGACAGTACGGCAATAGGCCATTTCAATCTGGCCGTGACATCGACAGGCACTATTCAGGGTAATTCTGCTTACGTCCGTCCGGGTTCTGCCGCGCCATATAGTAAGCTGTATTACTACGTCGTCAACGGCTCCGCTGCTGCGGACAACCCTATTACCGGCTGGAACACATCCACGACATACGATCTGGTGTACAGTTATCTGGGCGAAAGTGGATCGACCGACGTACCAACCCTGAGCTATAGCGACAATGGCCAAACGCTCTTCGTTGTGCAATATATGGAAGATCCAACCCAGAACGGAAGTGCGAAGGTCTTTGCCGCATCATCCTGCAACATTTCAATCGCCAATCCCGACGTGAATGTGAACGCGGCAGCAATGGGCGAGCCTGGCACAACGTTCTCGCCTTCCGAATCGAACCGCTTCTACATCTTCCAGAAGAATCTCGTGCTGTATGCCATTCCTAAATATAGCGGGGATTTGGCGGTGGCCGACGAGCCTGATGAGCTGGAGATCGTCGCGAGCGGTGAAGGACTGCAATCCGGGAAGGCCTTTATCAACGACGATGGCCAGATTGAAACCAGCGATGGCACCAAGTACTTCCCCGTGACAAGCATAAATGATCAAGTGGATCAGGCAGATAACGGGGTGCTTTGCTCCGATGGCTGGTACTACATCCTCATCGAATACTACGAGCTTGGAGCGGACGGCAAGGCAACCAAGTGCCAGTTAGCCGTGCCCCGCCAGGGCAAGCAATTCGGATCGGGCATCGCGGGCGGTGAGGTTCATTTCGGCGAATACCTCTGCTGGTACGATCCTGAAACTGGTGATGTGCTCGGGGACGTTACGGAGCTTGTAGACGGTGTGCCGACAATCCAAGATAAACCAGCGGATAGCAAAAACGCCGTCATCGCCACCAAAGTTGGCGGCCTTCGTGTGGGCAACATGGAAGAGCGAATCGCGCAGAAAACGGACAACACCACCGGCACCGCGCTCAATTATTACTATCCAACCGTTTCGAGCACCATTCCGGATGGCGAAGACCACGAATCGGGCTCGAGCCTTTCGATCAACGCTCACTTGGGCAACAACGGCCGCGAGATCCTGCAGAACACCCAGGCGCTCGTGACGAAGCTTGTCTATGACACCGATGGCAACCTCGTCACGCCCTCGCAGCCCTTCCAATTCCAAGGATTCATCGAGGGCGTCACGGATGAAGCGGTCGCTATCGTTGTGGAATGGGATGAGTACTCGCAACAATGGCGTCAGCGCATCTCGACAATCGATGCGGTAACCTCCAACCAAGATCTCATGCAGGCAAGCGGTTCGACCACGCCGATTCTCGTGAGCCTCACAAGCGAACCCGGAGAGGGGAACATCGTCTCTGGCAGCAGCATCAACACCGCTCCCGGCGAGGGTGACACTACCTACTATGTTTATGTGGATGCGGATGACGAAATCGATCAGACGCCGCATGTCATCCCCATCTATAACGCTACTGATAACGACGAAGACCAAGTGTCGCTCGGTGGCCGAACGATTTACGTAGACAGCCAGGAGGAGGCCGATCAACTCAACGCCGCGAACCGCGAAACAGGCGTCGAATACGCATCTGACCCAAATGTGCAGCCGGGCACACGTATGTTCTGGGCAGGGAGCGGCGCGCATAGCACGGGAACGACGGTCTATCTCGTCCCGTCCCAAGAAGTCAATCAGGCTTCAGCAACGCCTGAAGGCTGGACTCCTAATGAAGATAAGCTTGCGGGAGGCGCGGAAGGCTACATCATAGTCACGCACTTCAATGTGGCTACGCTCACCATTGTCAATGACGCGCAGTTGCGCAGCTCCGTGAAGGTTGATTCGCCCTACAACATTAGGACCCAATACCTCACGAAGACCATTCAATTCGGCGTCGAAGAAAATAACCTCTTTGACCCCAACCCGCTCACGAGCGTGCGCGCTACAGGCGACAACCCGACATTTACCAATGATGCCGGCAGCGAGCCGACTATCGCTGATCAGACATGCCAGTTCACGCTCAACAACGGCCAAGGGCTGCTCTTCCAGGGCTTCGATTCGCACACGAACTTCCGCTTCACCGAAGCCATGAGCGGCACGACCGCCGACGCCTTCGAGCTGAAGCAGGCGCGGGCGGTGCAGTACCAGAACTACGTCACCTACGAGGTTGAGGGCGATGTGGCGGAACTCAAGCAATGCAACCTCCAATCTCCGCAAATGGAGGGCTACGCCAAAGACTCGGCAGAAGAATATCCTGCGCGGCTTCAAGATTACCGTGGCTCTGCACAGCTGGTCACCTACGCCGGTTTTGATAATGTCGTAGATATGAACGGCCAAAGGACAGGCGAGATCGCCAACGTCGACCCGGTAGAGGTTGAACCTGACGCAAATCCCGTTCCCGCCAACAACGCGGCGTTCTTCGGCCTGAACACCACCGGCAGCAACACGGAGTTCTACTCAATTTACAGCGATACCGACACGCTGGAGAAGGGCGCTCAGTTCGAGAACACGTGGTACAACGGCGAGCTGACGCTGACGAAGCGGGTCGCCGGAGCCGATGCTGCTGCGGCAAATGCCACCTACAGCTTCACGGCGACCTTCACCACGCCGGCTGAGGAAGAGGGAGGCGTGCCGCAGCCTTACAGCGAGACGATCGACTATGCCGTCTCGGCTGGCTATGGCAAGGTGACGGATGGAACGGCGCCGGGCGAGGATGCGGGCGTTGGGCCTTATGAAGATGTCACGGGCACCGTCACGCCCACGCAGGGAGTCGTCGCCTTCACGCTCTCGAAGGACCAGACGATCACGTTCCTCAACTTGCCCGAGGGGACGCAGGTGAGCTTGGCGGAAGTGGATTCCGAGGCAGGGCAGACGGAGATCCCCGCGGTCTGGAAGCAAATCGCGCCTCCTGCCGAAGATGCCGACCCTGCAGACATCGTCATCCAAGGCGCCCAGACCATCGAATGGGAGGCGCTGAACACGCCCGACAGATCGCTCACCGTCACCAAGAACGTCCCGGCAGCGGGCTTCGAGAGACAGATGTTCGACTTCGACGTCACGTTCTGGAGCTCGCAGCCGACCGTTGGGGTGCCGACTCCCACGCCGTTCACCGGCACGGTGCAGTACGAGATCACCGGCACGGGAGCTGTTACGGAGCCTGAAGAGGGAGCAGGCAATCCCCAGGTAGAGCCTTCTCAAGACGATCCTTTAACCGGCACGATCAACTTCGCGAATGTTGCGGCTGGCAATAATCAGGTGTCCTTCACGCTGAGCCCGGACTCCTCGATCGTGTTCTACGGGTTCAAGGAAGACGGCGGTGCACAGGCCGACTACCCCGTCTACTACGTGGTGCAGGAGAACACCGACAACCTCACCGGCGAGTGGAAGGCCCAGTGGAGCGTCGAGAACGGGCCTGCCGTTGAAACAGATGACGACCCGCTCGTCGATCAGGCCGATCTGACGGTGACCGGCTCCATCCAGAGCGATGACCGCATCTCGCTTGTGGCGGACAACACGCCGCCGGCCACCTTGAGCGTCACGAAGGTGATGGGTTCGGGCACGGCGCCGGAGGACCCCTTCGGCTTCACGGCGACGTTCACGCAGGAAGACGATCAGCCCTACACCGGCACGCTCGGGTTCAAGATCGAGCCTGCCGAGGACGATGAGCAGAGCCAGATCGTTTCGCCTGAGCCCACCGGCTCGGGCGCTGAGCCCGGAGCTGGGCCCTCCGAGCCGACGACGCCGATTCTCTCCGGAACGATAGAGCTCGCCGATGACGACGGCACCGTCGAGTTCGACCTCATGCCGGGCGCCACGGTCACCTTCACCGGCATGCCGGAGGGCACGCGCTACGAGCTGCAGGAGACGGACGCCCACGGGTTCGTGACCACATGGCAGAACCAGAGCGGCACCCTCGAGCTGTCCGACAGCATAGACGTCACCGCCACGGCCACGAACAACGTGCCGACGGTTCCGGTGTCCTCGCTCACCATCTCGAAGGAGGTGATAGGCGACGACCAGGCACCCAACAACAACGTCTATCCCATCACGGTGAGGCTCTACACCGACGAGGCCATGGAGCAGCCGGCCACGAACGTGAACGGCGCATACGGCTCCTATCCCGCCGTGGACTTCACCGCGGGCGTGGCGCACCTCAACCTCAAGGCGGGGGAGAGCGTGAGCTGGCCGGGCCTTCCGCAGGGCCTCTACTTCACGGCCGTCGAGGAAGACTCGATGGGATACAGCCCCCACTGGGAGATGTCCTCGGGCGGCCAGACCAGCGTGACCGAGGGCGCTGCCGTGTCCGGTGCGCTCACGGCGAGCTTGGAGCTCGTGTGCAACAACGTGAGGACCGGCCAGCACAAGGCAGAGACAGACCCGGGCGATGGCCAGGGCGTCGGCATCGGGCAGGCCGTCACCTACGAGATCTCCTACGAGAACACCACGGGCGCTCCCGCCGACATCCGGATCATCGATCCGCTCGACGTCGGCCTCGACTTCGTGTCCGCCTCGATCCCCGCGCCGGAGGGCGCAGGCAGCGACCTCGTGCTCTCGCAGAGCAGCCTACCCTCCGTTGAGGGCACGGGAGCGATGGCGGGCTATGCCATCTCCTACGATGAGAACGCAACGCTCCCGGGCGGCGCGGCCCTCGCAGACCCCTACGCCTACCGCGGATACGTCTCCTGGACCATCCCGGACGTTCAGCCCGGAGAGACGGGCAAGGTCGTGCTCACCGCGCGCGTGAACGAGGATGCCGCTGCGCGCCTCGAGGTGGACAACCAGGCGTTCGTGAGCTTCGACAACGGGGCGAGCTGGATTCCCACCGAGCGGCCCGAGAACCCGCTCACGGCGATCTCGCTTCAGAAGGTGCTCTACGACGATGCGCCCGAGGCAGACGAGTTCGAGTTCACGATCGCCGTGACACCTCCTTCAGGCCAAGTGGTTGCAAACACCACATACCCTGCGATCTACACTCCGGGCGGGCCCGGTGAGATCACCTTCGGCGAGGCAGACGCCGGAGGCGTTTGCACGGCGAGCTTCACCCTCAAACCCGGCCAGA
>CANQTB010000049.1 GCA_947626665.1 uncultured Eggerthellaceae bacterium | reverse complement strand
CGGTTAAAGGGAGGCGTCATGAAAGTAATCTTATTAAAAGAGCTGAGAGGTAAGGGCGGCGAGGGCGACGTCATCGACGTGGCGCCCGGATTCGCCAATAATTACCTGCTCACCCAAGGCTATGCCATCAAAGCTACAAAGGGTGCTCTCCGCCAATTGGAGGAGCGTCGCAATAATATCGCCAAGCGCGAAGAGGTACGTATCGCTGACGCAAACAAGCTCGTTGAAAGCCTCGGCGGAAAGACCGTGAAGGTTATTGCCCAAGTGGGCGAGGAAGGCCAGCTGTTTGGATCAGTCACGGCGCCAAACATCGCCGATGCGATCATGGCCGACCTTGGCATCGAGATCGATCGTCGTCGCGTGGAGTTGGGCAAGCCGATCAAGACAGCCGGACTCCATGTGGTTGATGTTTCGATTTATCGCGACATTAAGGCGAAGGTGAACGTGCTCGTTGGCAGCGAGGCCGATCTTAACGAGCCTGCTGCTGAAGAAGCTTTGGCAGAGGAAGCGGCAGAGGAAGCCGCCGAGGCTGTTGCTGAAGCTGCAGAGCTTATTGAAGAGGTGGATCCGGAAGAATCCGTCGTCGTTGTTGTTGGAGAGAGCAACGAATAAACACTAAGCTCCTCGTATTTTTGAGGAAAAAGCGGAGGATGTTTCCGCATGGTACAGAAGGTGCTATCACAGAAGGCTTCTGTATGATGTGGGGCATTCCTCCGCTGAAAGTTTCATGGGTTTAAAGCGAGCATGAGGTCGAGAGCCATAAACGAAGGTGAATGAGGGGGCGCGCGACGATGGCGGGCAATGAGACAGCAGGGTTAACGAAACGTGCCTCGCTGCCGAACAACATCGAGGCGGAGCAGTCGGTTCTTGCCGCCTGCCTGCTCAGCTCCGAGGTGGCCGAGGAGATTGTTCTTCGCCTGAAGCCGGAGAATTTCTTTCGCCCTGCGCACAAAACAATCTTTGAGGCGATAGCCGATCTCACGGTACGCAACATCACACCCGACCCAATCGCACTTGCCGATACGCTTGAGTCAAAAGGCGAGCTTGAGACGGTGGGCGGCCGCAATTATCTCATGGAGCTTTCCGATAACACCTTTGCTCTCACGGCGTGGCAGCGTCACACCGAAATTGTGAAGCGCACAGCGCTGCTGCGCGATTTGGTGCGAGCATCGGCAGAGTTGAATGCGCTCGCATACAATGCCCCCGACGACATCAACGAGGTTGTCGAGGACGCAGAAAAAACCCTGTTCAACGTAACGGAAAAACGTATCTCCTCGTCGTTTGTCAAGATGAAAGACCTCTTGATGAACACCTATGAAGAGCTTATCCAGCTTTCTGACAAGAAGAACATGATGGCGGGGGTGCCATCAGGATTTAAGGATGTGGACAATCTCTTCCATGGGTTCCGCGGGGGCGACCTGATCATTCTTGCCGCGCGCCCGGGTGTTGGTAAAACAGCTTTCGCCTTGAA
The DNA here is from genome assembly GCA_947626665.1 of uncultured Eggerthellaceae bacterium. Lineage (GTDB taxonomy): Bacteria > Actinomycetota > Coriobacteriia > Coriobacteriales > Eggerthellaceae > CANQRF01. The sequence continues at coordinate 10,549 of CANQTB010000049.1, read as the reverse complement.
TCTCGCCGTTCGCTCGGCGATACGCGGAACGTCGGTAGCGTTCTTTTCCTTGGAGATGAGCGCGAATCAGCTTGCACAGCGTATTTTGTGTGCCGAAGCGTCACTTAGCCTTTCCAAGGTACGTTCGGGAAATATTCAAGACGGCGACTGGGAACCGCTCGCCAATGCTACGAACACGCTTTCCAAGCTCGATTTATATATAGACGATTCCCCAGGGCTTTCCATTCTCGAGGCGCGTGCGAAGGCTCGCCGCGAGCTGCGTCATGCTCAGGAAAGCGGTAACGGGCTTATCATCGTCGACTATTTGCAGCTCATGCAGCCACCGACGACGCGTCGCGACGGCAATCGCGCCGTGGAGGTGGGCGAAATATCGCGCGGATTGAAGGTTCTTGCGAAAGAGATGAACATGCCGGTGATCGCGCTTTCACAGCTTTCGCGACAGGTGGAGTATCGCAAACAGAAACGTCCAGTGCTTGCCGACCTGCGCGAATCGGGTTCGATCGAGCAAGATGCCGACATCGTGATGTTCATCGACCGCTCGATGGATCAGCTTGAGGGCGAAGAGGCCGGTCGCCCCGAATACGGAACCGCCGAGCTCATCGTCGCAAAGCACCGCAATGGACCGACGGGCGACATCACGCTTACCTTTATTCCCGAACAAACCAAGTTCGATGATCACTTTGATGCGTCGCGGTTTGGCGGCCCGGCTTAAACGCGTGTATGCAGACGGCGCTTTCATACGGAAAACTTGTGCGATCGTTGCGTTCGGGCAGAAGCGAACGCAGTTGTGCCATGAAGAGATACGGCAACTCGCTATACTAGCGATGAGGTGATAGTCGGCGGTGAAAGGATAGGAGCACATGCCAAGTACGGTATTGGTGGGAGCACAATGGGGCGATGAGGGGAAGGGAAAAATCACCGACCTCATTGCGAAAGATTACGACTATGTTGTTCGCTATCAGGGTGGCAACAATGCGGGTCATACCGTAGTTCATGCGGGGAAAACCCTTGCATTGCACCTCATGCCTTCCGGCGTGATGTATGAACATGCCACGCCAGTGATCGGTAACGGCGTTGTGGTGGATCCGGGCGTGCTCGTTACGGAGATGGCAATGCTTTCCGCTGAGGGAATCGATTGTTCGAAGCTCAAGATCAGCTGCGACGCACACGTCATCATGCCCTATCACAAAGATCTCGATGGCGCCGACGAAAAGCGCCTTGGCTCGAATCAGATCGGAACCACCAAGCGCGGCATCGGCCCGTGCTATCAGGATAAGGCGGCGCGCAAGGGGATCCGCGTGCAAGATCTGCTCGATGAGAAGATCTTCCGCCTTAAGGTGGAAACAGCACTCGCACAGAAAAATCCCATTCTCGAAAAGATCTACAACATTCACACCTATACGGTGGATGAAATCTGCGAGGAATATCTTCCCTATGCGAAGATCCTCAGGCCCTATATGGATGAGACCGCGCAGCTCCTCAATAAGGCCCTTGCCGAGGGAAAGAACATCCTGTTCGAGGGTGCGCAAGGCACGTTGCTCGACATCGATCACGGCACCTATCCCTATGTCACCTCGTCCTCGTGTTGTGCGGGTGGCGCTGCGACCGGCACGGGCGTAGGCCCGGTGGCGATTACGAAGGTGCTCGGCATCCAAAAGGCATACGTCACCCGCGTTGGCGGTGGACCGTTTCCGACCGAGCAGCGTTCTGCCGAAGAAGGTGCCGAGTCCGAAGAGGCGGAAATCGGCGATACGCTGTGCAGTGTGGGCCACGAATACGGCGTGACCACGGGGCGCCGTCGCCGTTGTGGCTGGTTCGATGCGGTGATTGCGCGTTATGCCGCTCAGGTGAACGGGCTTACCGACATCGCTCTCACCAAGCTTGATGTGCTTTCTGCTTTCGACACGATAAAGGTGTGTGTGGCCTATGAATGCGAAGGCACGCGCTATGAATATTTCCCCATGCAGCAAAGTGTGCTCTTCCACGCAAAGCCGATTTATGAGGAACTTCCCGGCTGGAAGGGCGAGGACATTTCGGGATGCCGTCATTATGAGGAACTGCCGGAAAATACCCGACGTTATGTGGAGTACCTTGAGGAGCTTGCGGGTGTTCCAATGAGCATCATCTCGGTTGGTCCAGACCACGACCAGACGATCATGCATGGCTGGAGTTCGTGTTAGGTGTACGGTAGGCATTCGCAAGCGATGCTCATGGGCCGTTTAAGCAAGTTGTCGTGAAGGATAGAGACAATGAAGATCTTGGTGTTAGGGTCAGGAGGGCGCGAACACGCCATAGCGTGGAAGCTCGCCCAATCTCCTCGTTGTGAAAAACTCTACGTCGCACCGGGCAACGGCGGAACGGCGCAGATAGCAACGAACGTTTCGAACGTGGACATCCTCGATGCAGGCTCGATTCTCGGCTTTGTCGAGGAATACGAGATTGACATGGTGGTCATTGGCCCCGAGGCCCCGCTGGTTGTCGGCGTTGCCGACGAGCTTCGCAAGGAGGGGGTTCTGGTATTTGGACCTAATGCGAGCGGCGCACGGCTTGAGGGAAGCAAATCCTACAGCAAGCACTTCATGGAGTGTGCGCATATTCCCAGTGCTGCCGCTCAGGTGTTCAGCGATGAGACATCAGCGCTTGCCTATGTACGCGAGCAAGGAGCGCCGATCGTCGTGAAAGCTGATGGGCTTGCGGCGGGCAAGGGCGTGGTCGTGGCCGAAACGCTTGAAGCTGCAGAAGACGCCGTGCGCGCCTGTTTCGATGGGGCATTTGGCGATGCGGGGCAGACGGTGCTTATCGAAGAGTTCATGAGCGGCATTGAATGTTCGCTTCTTGCCTTCGTAACGGAGGGCAAGGCGTTTTGCATGGAATGCGCTCAGGATCACAAGCGAGCGTTTGACGGCGATCGCGGCCCGAACACTGGCGGCATGGGGGCTTATTCTCCGGTGCCGATGGTAACCGACGAAGAGCTCGCTGCCATGCGGGAGATCATGGAGAAAGCCGCGCGCGCGACACTGCCCTTGTCCTCACGAAGTGTGTCCGCTGGCGATGAAGCTACTGGAAATGAAAACGCTCGTGATGAAACTACCGGCGATGAACCCCTCGGCGCTATGGTTCTTGGCGATGAAAACGCTCGTGATGGAGCAAACGACTTCGATATGGATTACCGCGGAGTGCTCTATGGCGGCTTTATGCTTGGTGAAGCGGGGCCGCGCATTGTTGAATTCAACGCGCGATTCGGCGATCCAGAAACACAGGTTGTGCTTGTGCGCCTTGAATCTGATCTCGTCGATATTATGGAAGCGGTTGCCGTAGGTCGCCCGCAAGATATTCACCTCTCATGGTCGCCGCTTTGGGCGGTTTGCGTGGTGCTTGCAAGTGAGGGATATCCGGGAAGCTACGAAAAAGGCAAGGTCATCCTCGGGGTTGAAGAAGCGGAAGAGCTTGAAGGCGTGAGAGTGTTCCATGCGGGAACGGCGTTCAACTATGATGGAGAGCTTGTTACGAGCGGAGGACGGGTGCTTAACGTGGTGGCTCTTGGCGAAAACTTCCAAGAGGCACGTGAACGCGCCTACCGCGCCTGCGATCTCATTAACTTCGAGGGCAAGCAATACCGCAGTGACATCGGTGCGCAGGCGGCAGCGTTTTCGGCTCTTAAGGATTAGCCATGATCTCCGAACGTTTGCTGTCATTGGCGGTTGAGACATGCGCTGATACGTTTCTGAAGCTCACGCCAACGACCGAGAGATTTCTTCCGGGTCCCGATGCGGGCCAAACGTATATGCTTTACGCGCACGTTCCGTTTTGCGAACGGCTGTGCCCATATTGTTCCTTCAACCGTTTTCCTTATGAGGAGCAGAAGGCGCGAAGGTATTTCAAAAACCTTCGGCGTGAGATGATGATGCTCAAAGATCTCGGGTACGATTTCGAGAGCCTCTATATTGCCGGGGGAACGCCGACCATCTTGCTTGATGAGCTGTGCGAGACGATCGATCTGGCAAAGGAACAGTTCTCGATTCGCGAGGTTTCAAGCGAAACGAATCCGAACCATCTTGTACCGACCTATCTTGAAGCGCTCAAGGGGCGCGTCGATCGTCTTTCCGTGGGCGTGCAGAGTTTCGACGACGGTTTGTTGCGCCAGATGGATCGTTACGAAAAATATGGCAGTGGGAAAGAGATTATCGAGCGCGTGCGCGAAGCAAGCCCGTATTTCACCTCGATGAATGTGGATATGATCTTCAATTTCCCTGCGCAAACGGAGGACATCCTTATCAACGATATCGAGATGGTAGTGGCGAGCGGTGCCTCGCAGACGACGTTTTATCCGTTGATGGCGTCTCCGTCGGTGCGTCGATCACTTGCGCGTACGGTGGGCAAAGTTGATTATCATCGCGAGTATCGGTTCTATCAGATCATCACCGAGCTTTTGTGCGGTGGCGAGCGTCCGCTGTTCGATTACGGTTCGGCATGGACGTTCAATAGAAAGCCGATTGAGGCAATCTTTGGCACGGAGGATGACGGATCGCAAGCAGCTCCGATGATCGACGAATACGTGGTGAATTATGAGGAATATCCCGCGATAGGCTCGGGCGGCATCACCTACCTTGGGCAAAACCTTTATGTGAACACGTTTTCCGTGAACGACTACAACGAAGCGGTGGAATCGGGGCGCATGTCGCTGATGGGCAAGACGAAGTTCTCGCTCCGCGACCGGATGCGCTATCGCCTGATGATGCAGCTTTTTGGTCTGCGGCTCGATAAACGCGCTTTCGAGTGCGATTTCGGCTGCACGATAGAAAAGGGCCTGCCGGCTGAAATGGCGTTTCTGCGCGCTTCGGGCGCTTTTGCCACCGACAACGACGACGAGCTGACCTTGACGCCGAAGGGCCGCTATATGGTTGTGGCAATGATGAGGCAGTTCTTCGTGGGAGTGAATCGGCTGAGAGATCAGGCCCGGGCCGCACTCACCGGAGAGGAACGTATTTTGTTATTCGGTGAATAGCCGAACGAGCTGCGCCATCGCGTTCAGAGAAATCAATCGCAAAAGAACGAGCCGACGAGATCGGGCTCTGCCGTCGTGGCGACGAGCAGTAAACGTGTGGTTGGCGTGACGAAGCGGCGACGCCGAAAGCGCACCGAAAGAGCGCCGAAAGCAAGATGCCGTCGTTTTGGCCGGAGAAAAAGAAAAGTCGCTAGGTTTGCTAGCGACCTCTCTTAACAGTTGTCTGCGTTAACAGCCCATCCGTCGAAACGGAGTATATCGTCTGCGGTTCATGATGGGAAGGGGCGAGGCGTATGATATTGAGAAACTCCATCTTTTGTTCGATTCTCCTCGTGATTTCGTTCGTTGATCTGCGTAAACGGATTATTCCGAATGGGCTTGTCGCCGTACTTTGCGTGTGGTGGGCCTTCTGCACGATATTGACCGGTGTTGCCTGTGGAGTGGAAGTTGCCAGAAGCGTGCTTGCCGAAGGCATTGTCGGTGCTCTCGCGCTGGGAGGCGGCGTGCTCATGCTGTGCCTTCTCTATGAAAGGCTGCGCAAGCGAGAATCCTTCGGTGGAGGCGATGTGAAGCTTATTGCCGTGATCGGCTTATACCTTAGCTTGGAGGGCGGCTGCTTGGCATTGCTTCTTGCGTGTGCGGCGGGAATTGCATGGAGCTTCATCGTGAGCCTTGTCATGCGGAAGCCTGCACAGCAATCGGTTGCCGTTCATCTTCGGTCGAAAAAAGAAGACCCGTCGTCTTTTTACCAGACGATGCCCTTTGCCCCGGCGCTAACGCTTGGCAGCTTGCTCGCACTTCTTGTGGCCGCATGAACATAAGCAGCCATTCGGAAGCTATTTCGTAAACAACAAGCAGCGGCGATGGACGCAGCGTCGAAATTTTCGGTTCAGCTATGTTCCGCGGTAATAGGTCACGGCGATTTGCGTGCGGTGGGAAAGCTGCTTCTTTGCAAGGATCGCGCTCACATGATTGCGTACCGTTCCTTCCGAAAGATACAGCTCCGAGGCGATCTGCTTGTTGTCCATCCCTTCGGCTATGAGCCGGACGATCGCGAGCTCGCGCGGCGAGAGGTCGGCGAACAGCTCTTGCTCGAAGTTCGCATGAGCGTTCGCGAGGTTGTTTTTCTGCAGAAGCTCATCGCGCTCCTTCGCCAAAGCAAGGTTCTGCTCACGCAGGGTGTTGTTCGCAAAAACGAGACCTCGTCGGTCGGATTCTTCGCGTATCGAATGGATGGCCAAAAGCATCGCCGCTAAACTGATGATAAAAAGGGCTCCTAGGGGAAGCATATCGAGCTGCTGTACAAAAACCTCAACGATGAAAACAACGATCCACGCGAGACGGAAACCCCAAATGTGATCATAGGTAGCAATGTAGGCCACCGGTGGAAGGAAAAATATTGCAGGGGGAAACACGAGAGCGATCACATAAAAGGCCCCTTGGGGAATAAGCGGCCAAGGTTGCTTGAGCACCATGCTTGTGCAAACTGCCACAATGGAGAAAAGAAGCCCGACGACCGAAAGTATCTCGGGTCCGCTGACGGCGAGCAGCGCCAAGCAGAAGGCGTAAATCGCGACGATGTTGGAGAGCCTCATCATATTCAGAGATTATACCGATAACTCGTGCGCCGTCCGAGGTAAAGCCCGCAGAGCAAACCAAGGAGTATTCCCAGTTCAGAGGTTTTTTGTGCAAGATGATGACAAAAGTCATGGTTGTAAAGAGCCGCTTTCGCGCCAAAATAGCGCCAAGGCCCAGATGCGCGTTGCCTGCACGTCTGGCCTCTAAGCAAGGTTTGCCAAGGGAACGCAACCGCATGTTTGATGGCAAGCGCGAAAACTCGGCAGATAGGAGAGCGACCTCAATGGCTCCCATTGTTTCGGTAAAGAACTTGGTGAAGCGCTATGACAGCGTGTTGGCGCTCGACCACTTCGATTTGGAGATCAACCAAGGCGAAGTGTTCGGCCTTCTCGGCCCGAACGGCAGCGGGAAGACGACCGCCATCAACTGCATCCTGCAGCTGCTCACCTATGAGAAGGGGCAGATCGATCTGTTCGGCAGGCCCATGACGGCGACGAGCTACGACCTGAAACGGCGCATCGGCGTCGTGCCGCAGAATGTCGCGGTATTCGATGAGCTGACGGTGTACGAGAACATCGACTATTTCTGCAGCCTCTATGTGAAGGAATCCTCAAAGCGCAAGCCCCTTGTCGAGGAGGCGATCGCCTTCGTGGGGCTTGAAGAGCAGGTCGGCATGCGGCCGAAGAAGCTCTCCGGCGGATTGGTGCGGCGGCTCAACATTGCCTGCGGTATCGCCCACAAACCCGAGCTGATCTTCTTTGACGAGCCGACGGTGGCGGTGGATCCCCAGAGCCGTGCTTCCATCCTCCAAGGCATCAAGGAAATGACCCGGCGGGGATCGACCATCATATACACGAGCCATTATATGGAGGAAGTTGAGGAGATCTGCACCCGCATCATGATCATGGACAAGGGGCGCACGCTCGCCTGTGGGACGAACGAGCAGCTGAAAGAGCTGGTGGCAGCGGGGGAGAAGATCGTCATCGAGGCCGATGTGCCTGAGGCGGCGCTCATCAAGATGCGGGCGCTTCCCCATGTGCTCTCGGCGGTCTACGCCGACGGACGCCTCGAGGTGGCATGCGAAAACGGCGAGCATAACGTAGCGGACGTTCTCGCAGAACTTGCGAAAGCCCATATTTCACCTGGACGCATTTGGGCAGAGCCGCCCACGTTGAACGATGTGTTCCTCGAAATCACCGGTCGTCAGCTGCGGGATTAGGGGCGAGCAGTTATGTTCAGCACATTTCGTTACACGCTCGTCTCTCTTCTGCGATCTTCGGACGTCATGGTGTGGGCGCTGGTGTTTCCCCTTGTGTTGGTCTGCATGTTCATGACCATGTTCTCTTCCATCGATCAAGAGGAATCCTATGACGAGGCCATTCCCCTCGTGGTGGTGCAGCCTGATGAAAGCGCGGATGGGAGGGCCTTTCAAACGTTTTTGGAGGCCATTGGCGCCGTGGATGGGGAAGATTCCGCGGAAGGTTCGGCTGATGCCCATGATGCAGATCGCAATGCCGCGGGCACCAATGCCGCGAAAGACAGTTCGCTTCTCAGGATAACCTATGCGGGTAATTCCAAAGAGGCGGAAGAGCTCGTCTTGGGAAGCAGCGGGGAAGGTGCCGATGAAAGCCCTTATGTCGGCTACGTTCAGCTGATAGGCGGAAGCCCTCAATTTCAGGTGATGCCTCCTGAGTCGTCCCAATCGGCGCTTGGCAGCCTCGATGCCTCCATCGTGTTGCTGGCGCTCGAACAGTATGAGGCGAATGCCACCATGGTGAAATCGCTTGCCCTGGACGATCCGCAGGCGTTGGCCGATCCCACGATGCAAGAGCAGCTCTTTGAGCCCGTTCAAGCCACACAGCGTGTGCAGCTCACCCATAGCAAACCATCGGAATCCGCCCGATTCTACTTTGCCCTCATGGGGATGGCGGCATTGTTCGGCGGCCTGATAAGCCTCGAGGCCATGAAGCGCTTGAATCCGCGCGCCTCGGCGCTGGGAGCGCGCCGCGCGGAAGGGGCGTTGGGCAACACGCAGACCGTTCTCACCACGCTTCTCGCCTGTTGGGTGCTTTGCTGGGCATGCCTCTTGGTGACCTATTGCTTCATCTGCTTTATCGCGCAGGTCGATTTCGGTGGCCGCGACCTGCTCTGCATCCTGACCGTGGGGGTGTCGTCGCTCCTCGGGCTCTCGCTAGGATGCGCCGTCTCCGCTCTGCCGCCTGCGACGTTTAACGCTTCTGGCGGAATCATCACGGGAATCGTCTGCGCCACCTCTCTGCTCGCGGGCCTGTATGGCACGCCGTGCATGGAGCTCGCCGACTATCTGGCCGTCCATGTGCCGGTCGTGCAATTGCTCAATCCCACCTATCAAGTGGCGCAATCGTTCTATAGCATCGTGTCGTTCGATTCGCTCCTTCCTTGGGCAGAGCATATCGGCATCATGCTCGTCATGGTCGCGGTGCTGTTGCTTCTCTCCGCCCAGACGCTGAAACGGAGGCGCTATGCCAGTCTTTAAGTGCATCCTCAAGATTCTGCGGGCCAACATCACCTTCTTCCTCATCTACATCATCGGGCTCAGCTTCATGGGCATCGGCATCGCGTCGTCCTTGAGCAGCGAGCCAACGACCGGCGCATTCGAGATCGACCGGGCGACTTATGCGGTCGTTGATCGCGACAAGAGCGCTCTTTCCGAGGGAGTTGCCGCGTTTTTGGGCGAGCATGGGGATGCGGTGGCCGTGGAAGATGATGAATTCGCCCTGCAAAATGTGATTGCCAAAGGCGCCGTTGACTATTTGCTGGTCATCCCCGCCGGTTACGGCGAGCAGTTTGCCCAAGCGGTTCGCGATGGGAAAGAATTGCCCGCCATGGATGCCGCCTACAGCTTCATTTCTCTTGCGGGCATCTTCATGGATCAGCAGGTGGATGGCTACGTCAGCCTGGTGCGCACGCTGATGACTGCGCATCCACATGACGCAGTTGCCGACCTCACTACGCAGGCGGCGAAATATTTCGAAGACAGCGTTGACGCCTCCTATATTTCCACCGCTGTCGATGTGTCGGCTGCCGATCAGTTCAGTGTGTTTTTGGGGTGGTCGATCTATACGCTGTTCACGGGCATCGTCGTGTGTGTCGGCAATATCTTGGGCGTTATGGGAAGGCCGGACCTCCGGCGGCGCAATCTCGCTTCGGCGCTTCCCCAAGGGAGATACAACCTTCAGCTCGCCTTGGGCTGCTTGGTTATCACCCTTGTCTCGTGGGGATGGACGTTTGGTTTGGGAATAGCGGTGTACCACGACGCCGCTTTTTCGATCGGCTTGGCAGGCGTTGCTCTTTGCGGTGCGGCAATGCTCGCCCTGTGCCTCTTCGCCTTCTCGTTCGCTCTTATCCTTGGCCAGAGCGGGGCATCGCTTCTTGCCTGCAATGCGTGGGGCAATATCGTCGGATTGGTCATCGCCTTCTTGGGAGGAACGTGGGTGCCGCTTTCCCTTATGTCTTCCGAAGTGCTCGCCGTTGCCCATTGGCTTCCGGGCTATTGGTATTCGTCGGCGCTTGAAGAGGCGATTACGGTTGGCGCAACGCCGACGTTGGCAGGTGCTTTGCCCGCGCTGCAATGCATCGGCGTGTTGCTGCTCTTTGCGGCAGCGTGCTTCTGCATTTCATTGGTAGTCGCGCGCTTGCGTGCCCAGACCTCCGAGGCCGGCGGCAACCTTACCGCACCTGCAACGCTGTCATAAGAGCCGCTATTGCAGGAGGCTGTCGTAGTAGGAGTGATGTTCCTTTTGCTGCAATAGCTTGCTCAAGTTTCACAACGTCGGGCACGTCGAGAATTATGTCGCCCTGTGCCATCGCTTTCCTCCCTTTGGGTCACATATCAGTATGATAAGGGAGCGCGGGTCAAAGAAGCGTGAAATTTATATTGACATGATGTCAGCTTAATGGCATTATCAGAACTGACATTATGTCAGT